>DASUTC010000122.1 GCA_036374795.1 Herpetosiphonaceae bacterium | reverse complement strand
CGCGCGGGCGGCATCGGGGTTGCTGGTGGCGCAGGCGGCGATGGTCGGCCAGGCGCGGTCGAGGACGAGCACCTGGGCGGTGGTGGCGGGCAGGCGGTCGGCGACGCGCGCCTCGGTGAGCACGACGACGGGCGCGGCATCGCTGAGCATGAAGTCGAGGCGGCTCTTGGGATAGGCGGGATCGAGGGGCAGGTAGGCGCCGCCGGCCTTGAGAATGGCGAGCAGGCCGACGAGCAGATCGGCGGAGCGGGGCAGGCAGACGGCGACGCGCTGCTCCGGGGCGACGCCGAGGGATCGGAGGTGGTGGGCGAGCTGGTTGGCGCGGGCGTTGAGCTGGGCGTAGGTGAGCTGCTGCGCCTCAAAGACGACGGCGACGGCGTCGGGGGTGCGCTGTGCCTGCTGCTCGATCAGCGTATGGAGGCAGGCGTCCTGCGGATAGTCCGCCGCCGTGGCGTTCCACTCCACCAGCAGCGTGTGGCGCTCGGCCTCGGCCAGAAAATCCACATCGCGCAGCGGGCGGTCGAGCTGCTCGGCCATGCCTTCCAGCATGATCCGAAGCTGCTCCAGCAGCCGCTCGATCGCGGCGTGGTCGTAGCGCTGCGGCTCGTAGCCGATGCGCAGCCGTAGCTCGGCGCTCGGCTCGGCGACGATCGTCAGCGGATAGTTGGTGCGCTGGAAGACCTGGGCGTTGCCCTGCCGCCCGAAGGTTTCGACCGGATAGTTCTCGAAGACGACGATGCTCTCGAACAAGGGCGTGCCGCGCGGCACGTCGCTCCAGCCCTGGATCTGCCCCAGCGGGCTATACTCGTACTGGCGAAGCTCCACCTGCTGCGCGTTCAAGTCCTGAAGCCAGTCCAGCAACCGCTGGTCGGGTCTGAGCTGGACGCGCACCGGCAGCGTGTTGATGAACACGCCGATCATGCCCTCGAATCCCGTCAGCTCCGTTGGACGCCCGGCCACGGTAACGCCGTAGACGATGTCGGAATCGCCGCTGTAGCGGCTGAGCAGCAGCGCCCAGGCGCCCTGGACCAGGATGTTGAGCGTCACGCGATGCTGCCGGGCCAGCGCTTGCAGCGCGGTCGTGGCCGCCTGGGAGAGATAGAGCACCTGCACGGCATAGTCCTCGCCCGCCGCGCTCTCCCGCTCGATCCGCAGCCGCGTCGGCGCGACAAAGCCGCGCAGCGTCTCGCGCCAGAAGTCCTCCGCCGCGAAGAGATCCTGCCTGCCGAGCCACTGGATATAGTCGCGGTAGGGCCGACGATTTGGCAGGCGCGGTGTCTGGCCCTGGCGCAGCGCCTCGTAGGAGGCAAAGACCTCCTCCAGCGTCAGCGCCACCGACCAGCCATCCAGCAGCAGGTGGTGGTAGCTCCACGTGATCTGGTACTGCTCATCGGGCAGATGGGTGATGCTCAGACGCATCAGCGGCGCTTCGGTCAGCTCGAACCCACGCTGGCGATCGGCCCGCAGGAACTCGGCCAAGCGCTGCGGCAGCTCCTCAGGCGGACAACCCGACCAATCGTGGTGCTCGATCGGCAGCGTCGCCCGACGATGGACAAGCTGAAGCGGCTCGTCAAGATCTTCCCAGAAGAACGACGTGCGCAAGATCGGATGCCGGTTGACGACATGCTGCCAGGCGCGCTCGAACGCTTCTATGTTCAGCGAGCCCGGCGCGCTCCAGCTAAACTGCTCGAAGTACACCGCTGACTCGGGCGCGTACAGGTTGTGATAGAGTAGGCCCTGCTGGATCGGCGATAGTTTGTAAATATCCTGAATGTTATCGTGGCCCATTACGAGCGGCTCCTAACATTGCTCAAGAATCGGTTCAGAGTCTCCTGGTCGAGCCCGGATAATGGAAAATCGGAGGGCGTGAACGCCTCGGCGCTGGGCGACTGGCACTCGTCGACGATCGTTTGCAGCGCCTCGACACACGCACGCGCCAGGCGCTCGATCGTGGCGTGCTGATGCAGCGCGCTGCTGTAGCTCCACTCCAGCTCAAGGCAGCCGCCGACGATGCGCGCCTCGATCGCCAGCAGATAGGGCCGCCGATCGCCTGGGCTGTGCAGCGGTCCAACATCTCCGCCATCAAGCTTCCAGGGTGCGTCGGATGGCAGGCGCGCGTCGAGCGATCCCAGATAGCTGAAGCTCACCTCAGGCGACGGCAGCGCGCGCATCCAATCGGCGGTATCCGCGTTGAGATAGCGCAGCAGGCCGTATCCAAGCCCTTGATCTGGCACGCGCCGCAGGGCTTCTTTCACAGTCTTGAGCGCCGCGCTCAGCTCATCGGCGGGATCGTAGGGCAGCCGCAGCGGGTAGCGCGTGGTGAAGCAGCCGACCGTGCGCGACAGATCCACGCTGCCGGAGAGCGCGTCGCGGCCATCGGCGTGCAGATCGAGCAGCAGGCCGGTATCTCCGGACCAGCGAGCCAGCGTGTTGACCAGCGCCGTCAGCAGCAGATCGGACACCTGCGCGCGATACGCATCGGTCACGTCATCGAGCAGCGCCCGCGTTGTATCGGCGTCGAGCGCGACACGCACGGCTGCGGCGGTGCTCTGGGTGTTGGCGCTATCGGGCGCTGCCAGATCGCGCGGCAGCGGCACAACCTCGGCGTCGAGCGTCTGCCAGTAGCGCCGCTCGTCGAGCACGTCCTGCGAGCGCGCCAGCTCCGCGATCTGAGCGGCCCAGCGGCTAAACGGCGCGGTGCCGCTCGGCAGCGCCACCTCCGCGCCCTGGCTGAGCTGGCGATACGCCGTCCACAGATCCGCCAGCACGAGCGGCCACGATCCCGCGTCGACAACCAGTTGATGGATCGCCAGCAGCAGATGCGCCGGCTGAGCGGTGCCCGCGTAGAACAGCGCGACGCGCAGCAGCGGCCCATGTTGGAGATCGAGGCTGGCCTGAAGCGCCGCCGCCTCGGCCTGCATCTGTGCCCGCGCCGCCTCAGGCGAGATGTTCGAGACATCGATCGCGCTGAAGACCGGATGCTCCTCGCGCTCCGCCACGCGCTGCTGCCAGCCGTCGGAGGTCAGCTCGATGCGCGTGCGCAGCGCCGCGTGGTGGTCGATCAGATGGCGGACGGCCTGCGCCAGCAGCGCGCCGTCGAGATCGGGCGGCACCTCAAGCAGCATCGCCTGGCTGGCGTGCTGCGGCGCGGCGATCTGCCGCTCCATGAGCCAGCGCTGGATCGGCGTCAGCGGAAGCGGCCCTGCCGCTAGCTCGTGACCGACGACTGGAAGATCGCCGGGATTGATCGCCGCCGCCAGCTCGGCGATCGTCTGATGCTGGAAGAGCTGCGCGGGCGTCAACTGCGCGCCCAGGTCTTTGGACTTGGCGATCACCTGAAGCGCCAGGACCGAGTCGCCGCCCAGCTCGAAGAAGTTATCGTAGATCCCGACCTGCTCAATGCCGAGCACTGCCTGCCACACGGTGGAGAGCCACTGCTCGGTTTCGCTGCGCGGCGCGACGAACGGCGTCTGCACGTTGGGCCGGGGATGCGCTGGCCGCGATTGGCTGACCTGATCGATCGCCTCGACGATGCGCGACTCGCCGATCGAGCTGGCGCGCTCGATCGCCATATGCAGATCGCGGGTCGACACGACGATCTGCGGCAGCCTGCTGCGCGACATGATCCGCTTGAACACCTCGACGCCCTCTTTCGACAGAATGCCGGTGACGACCGAAGCGCTCTGGCTGCCGTTGGTCGCCGCAGCCGCCGGGACGCTCTCGCCCGCGCGCTTGCTCTCCGCCGTCTCGCGCAGCCGCGTCGCCGACTGTGATACTCGCCGCATGGTAAAATCGCGAATCTCCACCCGGGCCGCGCCCTGCTGATCAACGATCGTGATGTCGAAGGAGATCGTCTCGCGGCTATCGTCGGCGTCGGGCTTGTAGCGGACATAGCTGTACACGCTGCCGGGCAGCGCGCCGTAGGCCGTGAGGCTGCCGTAGGAGAGCGGCAGGTAGCTCTCGCCCTGGCCCGCCAGGCCATTGCCGAAGGCCGTCGCCACGTCGAGCAGCGCCGGATGCAGGCCGTACTCGGCGACATCGTCGGCGAACGCGGGCGGCATTTCGAGCACCGCCAGGCCCTCGCGCTCGCTGGCATAGGCCCGCTTCAGGCTCATCCAGCGCGGCCCCCAGTAGACGAAGCGCTCGGCCTTTCTGACCTCTTCCTCGGACACTTCGATCGCCTGGCCGCCGCAGCGCTCGATCCACGCATCGACCTGATAGCTTCCAGGCGCGTCCGTCGCGACGCCCACGTTGCCGCGCGCATGCTCCTGCCAGGTCGGCTCGCCGCCATCTTTGGACGCCGCGCGGCTGATTACGCGGAACTCGGCGCTATCGCCGGTGCCCTCAAGGATCGTATGCACCTCTTTGTGCTCGTCCTCGGCGACCATCAGCGGCGACATAAAGAAGACATCGCGCAGCTCGATCGGGCGGCCCTGCGCGCGCTGCTCGAACGCGGCGCGGGCCATCTCCAGATAGCCGGTGCCGGGGATCGCGGGCACGCCCATAATCTTGTGCTCCGACAGCACCCAATGGCTGGGGCCGTTGAACTCGGTCAGATACGTCTCCTGGCTCGGCTTCTCGATCCGCCGGTCGAGCAGCGGATGGGCCAGCTCCTTCTGGAAGCTGCGTTGCGCCGTCGTCAGGCCGTAGGAGGCCGCCACATTCACGGCCATCCCGACCTCCTGCCAGGCATCCCAGTTGATCGACACGCTGTAGCTGCCGTAGCGCGCGGCGTAGTAGGCCGCGAAGGCGTCGAGAAAAGCGTTGGCCGCGCAGTAGTCCACCTGCCCGATGCCGCCGATCACGCCCGTCGTCGAGGAGCAGAGCACCAGCAGGTCGAGATTGACATCTGCCAGCACCGATTCGAGCACGCGCAGCGCCGTGACCTTGGGCGCGAGCACCCGCGCCGCCATCTCCGGCGTTTTGAGCTGGATCAGACCGCCGCCCGCGATGCCCGCCGAGTGGATCACGCCGTGCAGCGCGCCAAAGCGATCGACAGCCTGCGCCACGGCGGCGCGCATATCGTCGGCGCTGGCGACATCGGCGCGCACTGCAAGGACCTCGCCGCCGAGCGCCTCGATCGCCTGAAGCTGGCGAATCTTCTGGCTGGTGCCGTCCTGCTCGCCGTGCGAGTCGAGCCACGGCTGCCACTCGTCACGATCGGGAAAGGCCGAGCGTCCGGTCAGCACCAGCCGGGCCTGCGCGGTCTGCGCCAGGTACTCCGCCAGCACCAGCCCGATCCCACCGAGGCCGCCGGTGATCAGATACACGCCCTGCTCGCGCAGCCGGTTCTTGCCGGGAATCGCCTCGCCGAGCCGCACCGCCTCGAAGGTCTGCACCCAACGCTCGTCGTCGCGGTAGGCGATCACCGTCTCGGTCGTCGGCGTGGCGCACTCGGCCAGCAGTTGGTCGATCCACTCCGCCTCCTGAATCGTTCCGGGCGGCGGCATCAGCGCGTCGATGCTCTGGCAGCGCAGGTTGGGATACTCCTGCCCGATCACCTTGCACGGCCCCAGCAGCGTCGCTTTTTCGGGGCAGAGCGTCTCCTGGCCGGTCACTTTGTGCAGCTCGTTCGAGACGATCTTGATCGAGATCGGCGCGGACGTGTCGCGCGCGCCCAGCGCCTGCGCCAGAAAGAAGAGACTATAGAAGCTGCGGTCGCGCACCTGCTCAGGCACGGCGGCTCCCGGCGGCGTTACGCTCCACAAATGGACGATCGTCTGCGGCGCTGCGCCCGCCGCGTCCAGCGCCGCGAGCAACTGCTGGTAGTCCTCGGCCTGCACCGGATTCAGCGCGTAGGCTCGATCGTCGCGCTGCTCGAAGCGCGTGCCCGCCGTGACCGTCGTCACGGTCTGTCCCGCGCGCTCAAGACGCTGCGCTAGCTGCGCGCCGACGCCCGTCTCGTCGAGAAAGAGCAGCCAGCTAGCCTGCTCGGCGAGCGCGCCCGGCTCCAATACCGGCGGCACCGAGCGCTTCCACGACGGAATATAGAACCAGTCGGCGATGTCGGGCTTTTTGGCGAACGAAGCAGCGCGCTGCTTCGCGTCGTCCGGCGCGGGCGACGGGCTGATCCAGTAGCGCTGCCGCTCGAAGGGATAGGTCGGCAGCGGCACCCGCAGGCGGCGCTCGCTCGCATACAGCCGCGACCACTCGACGCGCGCGCCTGCCAGCCAGAGCTGGCCGACGGTCTGGAGCGCGTACGCGACATCCGAATGCTCCTCCTGCGGGTGGCGCGTCGAGGAGAGCACCGCGTGCGTGGCGTGCCTGCCCGGATGCTGGCGGGCCAGCGTGCTGAGCGCCTGGCCGGGACCAACCTCAAGCAAGATCCGGTCGGGCTCGCGCAGCAGCTCGCCCACACCATCGGCGAAGCGCACTGCCTGCCGTAGATGCGTCGCCCAGTAGCTCGGATCGGTCGCCTGCTCGGCGGTGATCCAGGTGCCGGTCACGTTCGAGATGTACGGGATGCTCGGCGCGTGCATACGGATGCGCTGGACCTGCTTGACGAACGGCTCGATCAGCGGCTCCATCATCTTCGAGTGAAACGCATGCGACGTATGCAGGCGGCGGCAGCTCAAGCCCTGCTCGGTCAGTTGCCGCTCCAGCGCGTCGATCGCGTCGCCGAGGCCGGAGACGACGCAGCGGTTCGGCGTGTTGATCGCCGCCAGCGAGAGGTTTGAGCCGAGCAGCGGCTCGACCTCCTGCTCGGTCAGCGGCACGGTCAGCATCGCGCCGCCCGGCATCTGCTGCATCAGCCGCGCGCGCGCCGCGACCAGCGTCAGCGCGTCTTCCAGCGAGAAGACGCCCGCGAGCGTCGCCGCGACGTACTCGCCGATCGAGTGGCCGAGCAGCGCCTGCGGCTGAAAGCCCCAGCTCATCCAGAGCTGCGCCAGCGCGTACTCGACCACGAACAGCGCGGGCTGTGTCACCGCCGTCTGGCCCAGGCGCTGCTCGGCAAGCGCCGTGCGCTCCGGGCTGGGATAGAGCACATCGCGCAGATCAAGGCCCAGGCGCGGCTTCAGCAGCGCCGCGCAGCGATCGACCTGCTCGCGAAAGACCGGCTCGGCCTCGTAGAGATCGCGGGCCATCCCGACGTACTGCGCGCCCTGGCCGGAGAACATAAAGGCGATCGGGCGGTCGCGCTGCTCGCGGAAGGCGCTGACCAGCCGCCTGGGATCGCGCGACTCCAGCGCGCCGATCGCGTCGTCGCGGTCGCGGCAGACCAGCGTGCGGCGGTAGTTGAAGGCGCGACGACCGACCTGGAGCGTGTAGGCGACATCGGCCAGCGGCACGTCGGGCTGCTGTCTGAGATGCGCGATCAGGTTGTCGGTGGCGGCTTCGAGCGCCGTCTCGCTGCGGGCCGAGAGCGTCAGCAGGTGCCAGGGCCGCGACGGTCCAGACGGCTCGACTAGCGGCGCTTCTTCCAGCACCGCGTGGGCGTTGGTGCCGCCGACGCCGAAGGAGTTGAGCGCGGCGCGGCGCGGCGTGTCGCCATCGCTCTGCCACTCGCGCAGCTCGGTGTTGACGAAAAACGGGCTGTTCTCGAAGTCGATCTTGGGATTGGGCCGCTCGAAGTGCAGGCTGGGCGGGATCACGCCATGCTTGAGCGCCAGCACCGTCTTGATCAGGCCCGCGATCCCGGCGGCGGTGTTGGCGTGGCCGATGTTGGTCTTGACCGAGCCGAGCGCGCAGTAGTGCTTCTTCTCGGTGCGCGAACGAAAGACCTGGGTCAGCGCCGAGACTTCGATCGGATCGCCGACCGGCGTGGCGGTGCCGTGCGCCTCGACGTAGCTGATCGTCGCGGGATCGACTCCGGCGCTGCGCTGGGCCATAGCGATCACGGCCATCTGACCATCCACGCCGGGCGCGGTAAAGCCGACCTTGAGCGCGCCGTCGTTGTTGACCGCCGAGCCGCGAATGATCGCGTGGATCGTATCGCCGTCCTTGATCGCCTCGTCCAGCCGCTTGAGCACGACGATGCCCACGCCGCTGCCGAAGACGGTGCCCTGTGCCCGCTCGTCGAAGGCCCGGCAGTGGCCGTCGGGCGACATGATCCCGCCCTCCTGATACCAGTAGCCGTCGTACTGCGGCACGCGCACCGAGACGCCCCCGGCCAGCGCCATGTCGCACTGGTAGCTCAGCAGGTTTTGGCAGGCCAGATGCACCGCGACCAGCGCCGTGGAGCAGGCGGTTTGCAGCGTGATGCTCGGCCCTTTCAGGTTGAGCTTGTAGGCGACGCGCGTCGAGAGATAGTCGACGTTGTTGGCCGTCGAGAGCTGAAGCGTGCCGCCGGAGGCCATCAGCAGCCGGATCTGATCGTTCTGGTAGAGGTTATTGAGCAGGTAGCTCGGCAATCCCAGGCCGCCGTACACGCCGATCCAGCCCTTGTACTGCTCGGAGTCGTATCCGGCGTGCTCAAGCGCCTCCCAGGCGCACTCCAGAAACAGGCGGTGCTGCGGATCGATGATCTCGGCGTCGCGCGGCGTGTAGCCAAAAAAGCTCGCGTCGAACGACTCGACATCGTCGAGGATCGGCCCGGCTTTGATAAAGTTCGGCGTATCGGGATCGACAGGACTCGTGAGCGACGGCTCCAGCTCGTCATTCTGGAAAAAGGTTATCGACTCAACACCAGCGCACAGATTCCGCCAGAACTGCTCGATGTTGCGCGCGCCCGGAAAGCGCCCGCTCATCCCGACGATCGCAATGCTTCTTGACGGATGATATGTGCTTCCGTCACTCATGATCTATCTCCTCTCGTTGACCTGCAATGACCATCGATCGTCCATCGCTACTCGTCGAGGTCGGCGCGCAACTGCCGCTGCCAGTCCAGCGCCTCATGCTGTTTGCGCACCCGATCATCGATCTCTTCAAAGGAAGGCCGGGCGTTGGGACCCTGGCTCAACCACTTCGCCAGCGCGCCGACCGTCGGATACTTGAACAGTTCGACGACCGGCATATCGCGCTGAAGGAGGTCGCGGAGCTTGCTGTGGACCTGTACGATATGCACGGAGCTGCCGCCCAGGTCGAAGAAATTATCGTCGACGCCCAGCCGATCGACGTGCAGCACCTCCTGCCAGATCGCGGCGATCGACCGCTCGAGCTCGGTCTGGGGCAGCACACGCGCCGCCGGTGAGCGCTGGTCCTCCGGCCTGGGCAGCGCCCGCCGATCGAGCTTGCCGTTGGGCGTGAGCGGCAGCGCATCCAGCACCACGAACGCGCTCGGCACCATGTAGGCAGGCAGCAGGCTTTGAACAAAGCTGCGTAGCTCGCGGGTTTCGCGTGTCGCGGCGCGGCCCTCACCACCAGCCTCCGCTCCTGCCGCAGTGGGAGCAGGGGAGGAAAGCATGGGGGACTCCCAGGCCCAGAGGGCACCCCCCCCGGCCTTCGCGGTGCTCGGCACGACATACGCCACCAGCCGCTTCTCGCCCGGCACGTCTTCGCGTGCCACAACGGCCACCTCGCGCACGGCGGGATGCCGCTCGATCGCCGCCTCGACCTCTGACGGCTCGATCCGAAAGCCCCGAATCTTGACCTGCTGGTCGGCCCGTCCGGCGAACATGACGTTGCCGTCAGGCAGGTAGCGCCCCAGGTCGGCGGTGCGGTACAGCCGATCGCCGGGCACGCCGGGTGCCCATGCCGGGCGCCCCTGCTGGCACCCGGTGAAGGGATTGGCGATAAAGCGCTCATCGGTGCGGGCGGTATCGTCGCTGTAGCCGCGCGCCAGGTAGGACGTGCGCACAAAGATCTCGCCAAGCTCGCCGACACCGGCAGGCTGCCGCGCCGCGTTGAGCACCAGCAGTTGCACGTCGGCGATGCCACGGCCAAGCGGAACGATCGCCTTGGATTGATCGCCCGCATCAGCCGCCATGTCGGGCTGCGGCTGCGGCAGGACGTAGTACGCGATGCCCTGCGGTGTTTCGGTCGCGCCGTAGAAGTTGACGAGCTGTGCGTCCGGCGCGATCAGATGTACGCGCTCGACATCATGCCGCGTCAGCACGTCGCCGCCGAAGAAGACGTAGCGCAGGTCCGGCAGCGACGCGGCTCCATTCGATGCATCCGAGGCGTGCGGCGCGATGCTCAGCAGATGGCCCAGCGGCGGCGTCAGATGGCTGACCGTGACCGCCTGCTGCTGCATCCAGGCGCGCAGGTAGCCCGGCGTGTTGAGCGCGTCGGGATCGGGAATGCAGAGCGTCGCGCCCAGGATCAGCGGCGTGAAGATGTCGCGCAGCAGCGGATCGTGCGCCAGGCCGGAGAGCATACTGAAGCGATCCGCCGCGCCAAAGCCGAACGTGTCGCGATGCCACGCCAGGAAATGCACCAGCGGACGATGTGTGCCGAGGATGCCCTTGGGCCTGCCCGTCGAGCCGGAGGTAAACGCGACATACGCCAGATCGTCGGGCACAACGTCCACGTCAGGATCGCTCGTCGGGCGGCTCGCGAGGCGATCTGGCAGCTCGTCGGCGCGGCGCGGCAGCTCAAGCGTCCAGCGACAGCCGAGCGTCGCCACGTAGTCGGTGAGCGCGTCGGGCGACGGGCCTGCCGCCGCCAGTTGCAGCCAGCCCTTGGGCCACGCCACCTGAAGATAATCGATCAGCCGCGCGGCGGGATAGCTCGGATCGAGGATCGTGAAGGCCGCGCCCGCTTTGAGGACGCCCAGCAGCGCCCAGATCAGCGCCGCGCTGCGATGGCCGTAGATCGCCACGCACTCGCCGCGCCGGATGCCGTGAGCCAGCAGATCGTGCGCCAGTTGGTTGCTGCGCGTCTCAAGCTCGGCGTACGTCCAGCGCGTGTGCGGATCGATGAGCGCGATCCGCTCCGGCGTCTGCCGCGCCTGCTTGACCACCAGCTCGTGTACCACGCCCTCACAGCCGCCGTCGAGCGCGACGGTCGGGTCGGGCAAATACGCGCGCGCGGCGGTCGTCACCAGGGTGTACGCGCCGATCGGCGTTTCCGGCTGCGCGACAAGCTGCGCCAGCAGGTGTTGGAACTGATCGAGCAGCGCCGCCATGCGCGCCTCGCTGAAGAGATCGGCGTTATAGACCAGATCGCAGAAAATGCCCGCGTCGCGCTCCTCGACGTACAGCGTCAGGTCGAACTTCGCGCCGATGTCGGGCGGTGCCAGCACCTCAAGCTGCAAGCCTGGCAGCTCGCAGTGCCGGTACGGGTAGTTGAGCATGTTGAAGAAGACCTGGAACAGCGGCGTGTGGCTCAGGTTGCGCTCCGGCTGTAGCTCCTCGAGCAGCTTCTCGAAAGGCACGTCCTGATGCGCGTACGCCTGAAGGCAGACCTCGCGCACGCGGCGCAGCAACTCCACGAAGCCGGGATCGCCGGAAAGATCGCTGCGCAGCACCAGCGTGTTGAGGAACAGGCCGATCAGATCTTCAGTCTCGGCGCGGGTCCGGCCCGCGATCGGCGAGCCGACCACGATGTCGGTCTGGCCGCTCCAGCGATGCAGCAGCAGCTTGAACGCCGCCAGCAGCGTCATAAAGAGCGTGACGCCCTGCCGCCGGTTGAAGGCCGCCAGCCGATCGGTCAGCGCGCGCTCGATCGTGAGCGTCTGGCGTCCACTGCGGAAGGTGCGCACGGGCGGTCGCGGATGATCCAGCGGCAGATCGAGCACGCCGACACCGGCAAGCTGCGCTTTCCAGTAGTCGATCTGCCGATCGAGGACCTCGCCCTGCAACCACTGCCGCTGCCAGGCCGCGTAGTCGCCGTACTGGATCGGCAGATCGGGCAAAGGCGCTGGCAGGCCCTCAAGAAACGCCGTGTAGAGCGTCTCAAGCTCACGCACCAGCACGCCCAGCGACCAGCCATCCGCGACGATGTGATGCAGCGTCAGCAGCAGCAGATGCTCCCGATCGTCGAGCTGCAGCAGCGTACACCGGATCAGCGGGCCGAAGCTCAGATCGAACGGCTGCTGGCTCTCCTCGACGATCAGCCGCTCCGCCTCGGCCTGCCGGTCGGCGGCTGGCAGCGCGCGCAGATCGAGCGGCATCAGCAGCAGGCTAAAGAACGGATCGACGACCTGCGCCGCCACGCCATCGGTCGCCGTAATCGTGCTGCGCAGCACCGCATGCCGCCGCACGATCTCGCTCAGGCTCCGATCCAGCGCCAGCACATCGAGCGGACCCGTGAGCCGCAGCGCCGCCGGGATGTTATACGCCACGTTGCCCGGCTCCAGCTGATCGAGAATCCAGAGGCGCTGCTGCGCAAACGACAGCGGCAGCGGCTCGTCCATCGCCAGCGGCACGATCGGCGGCGCTTGCAGGTGGCTGGCGCTGCGTCGTGCCCTCTGGATCTGCTCTGCCAGCTCGGCAACCGTCGGCAGCTCGAACAGCGTGTGCAGCGGCAGCTCCACCTGGAACGCTTCGCGCACCCGCGAGGCGATCTGCGTCGCCAGCAGCGAGTGGCCGCCCAGCTCGAAGAAGTTGTCGCGCGTGCCCACCCGCTCCACGCCCAGCACATCGGCCCAGACGCTCGCCAGCAGATCCTCGATCGGATTGCGCGGCGCGACGAAGCACTCGTCCAGCTCCGCCGCTAGCTCCGGCGCGGGCAGGGCCCTGCGATCGATTTTGCCGTTGGGCGTCTTCGGCAGCGTGTCCAGAAAGACGAACGCGCTCGGTACCATGTAGTCGGGCAATCGATCCTTCAGGTAGGCGCGGAAATCAGGGGTCACAGGTCCGGGGGCGCGCGTCGGGACGGCTTCGATCTCGTCCCCTTGTTCTTTTGTTCTTTTGTTCTTTTGTTCAATGTACGCCACCAGGCGCTTCTGCGGGTGCCCGCTTGCGGGCGACGTGTCCTCGCGCAGCGTGACCACGGCCTCATGCACGGCCTCATGCTGGCAGAGCACCGCCTCGATCTCGCCGATCTCGATGCGGAAGCCCCGAATCTTGACCTGATGGTCGATGCGGCCCAGGATCTCGATCGTCCCATCGGCGCGCCAGCGGCCCAGGTCGCCGGTGCGGACCATCAGCGCGCCATCCTCGAACGGACACGCGACGAAGCGCTCGGCGGTCAGCTCCGGGCGGAACAGGTAGCCGCGCGAGACGCTCGCGCCTGCCACACAGACCTCGCCCGCGATGCCGATGGGCTGCGGCTGCTGGTGCTGGTCGAGGATGTAGATCCGGTTGTTCTGCAACGGCTTCCCGACCGTGATCGGCTTGCCCAGGTCGCTCGCCCGCAGCACGCCGAGCGCGTTGATGTCGCTGATCTCGGTCAGGCCGTAGATGTTGACGATCTCGACGGCTGGACCGATCTGGCCGAAGACCGCCTGGAGCAAGCGCTGCTCCAGCTTCTCGCCGCCGATCAGCAGGTAGCGCAGCCCGTTCGGGGGCTGCTCCGGCGCGACCTCATTGAGCACGGCGTGCATATAGGAGGGCACGGCGTCGAGCAGGTGGATCGCGTGCGCGTCGAGGTAGCGCAGCAGGGCGCGGCTGTCGAGCTTGACCGCATCGGGAATAACGTGCAGC
>DASUTC010000121.1 GCA_036374795.1 Herpetosiphonaceae bacterium | reverse complement strand
CGCGGTGAGCCGGGTGTGTGCGCGCCAGAGCTTGAGCTACGGGCGGCTTAGATGCGCGGAAAGGGCACCACCCAGATCCAGATCACGATCACGAAGGCGGCATTTCCGCCGATCACCAGCAAGTGGAAGATCTCGTGAAAGCCGAACATATGCGGCAGCGGATCGGGCCGACGCAGCGCATAGACCAGCGCGCCGATCGCGTAGAGCAGCCCGCCCGCGAAGAAGAGCGCCAGCGCCTGCCAGGGCAGCAGCGTCATCAGGTTGGGGAGCGCAATCACCGAGATCAGTCCCATCGCGGCGTAGAGTGTGGTCGGGACCCAGCGCGGCAGCCGCAGCAGCACGATCGTGCCGCACGCGCCCAGCAGCGCCAGCGCCCAGATCAGCGTGAGGACGACCAGCCGCAGCTCGCCGTGCAGCACGTTGATGCAGATCGGCGTGTAGGTTCCGGCGATCACCAGAAAGATGTTCGCGTGGTCGAGCGTGCGCAAGACCGTGTAGCTCCGGCCACGCCACGAGCCGAGATGGTAGATCGCGCTGACCATGTACAGCTCGATCATGGTTACGCCGAACGTCAGCACCGAGAGCCAGCGCAGCCGATCGTCGCGCGTGGCGACCGATAGCCCGATCGTGACGATCACCGCGCCGATCGCCGCGAACGCATGGGACCATCCGCGCAGCCGGGGCTTGACGCCGTGTGCTCTGAGAGGTTGTGCTGCCTGTGGGTGCGTGCCGGGAGTTCGATCGCGAGCCTGTAGCATGGGTGCCTCCGGGGAGTGGGACGAGCAACTGTTAGTAGTGATATACCGCGTTTGCTCGGCGGAAGGCAACCAGCCTTATGGATACTCTCGCGCCGCCATTGGCACCAGGGCGGGCAGTTACTATCGAACTGCCGGAGCGCGCCAATCCAGAGGTTCATGCTGCCACAGGAACGAGCCGCCGAAGCGCGATCGCAAGCATTGACGAGCGTCTGGCGCTGTGCTATAGTCCATGCACCCATAGCTTTCAACGGCTGTGACAGGGACATGCCGGAAGATCCGCCGACGTTCAGAGAGCGACGCATCCGCTGCAAGCGCCGCCGCCGGTCCTTCTCGGCGACACCCTTGAGCCGTTTTGGCGAACCGGAGCTTCCGCAGTAGCCGAAACCGGGCCGCGCCCGTTACAGCGCGACGGCCCTGTGCTCTCAATGGCGTCGAGGCAGGCCGGTTGAGGCCCCGTCCGGGGCGAACGGTGGTGGCACCACGATGCGGCTGATAGGCCCTCGTCCTCCTTGCAGGACGAGGGCTTTTTGCATCTCCGCAATTTGACGGTCGTATTCGGTCGGAAGCAATACATTTGCAGATCGCTGGAGCAGACACACATCGAATACAACTGAGGTGAGCATCTATGGAACGAACACGAACAACCGAGCTGAGCTGGCATGTCGGGTCGCGGGCGCGCGTGATGGGCTGGCTGCACGCGCTGCGCCGCATGGGCGGCGTCAACTTCGTTGTGGTGCGCGACGGCTGGGGCATGACCCAGGCCGTCACCGAGAGCGAGGCCGATCTGGAGCCGCTGCAAGGCCTCAACCTTGAAACCGTCGTCGCGGTCGAAGGGCTGGTGGTGAGCGCGCCGCAGGCACCGGGCGGCATCGAGCTGCAACAGCCGCGCATCGAGATCATCACGCCGGTTGGCGAGACACCGCCGGTCACGCTCAGCAAGCGCGAGCTAAAGGCCGGCCTGACCACCGTGCTCGATCATGCGGTCATCGCCAACCGCCACCCGACGCGCCGCGCGATCTACCGGCTGTCGGCAAGCGCGATGAGCACCTTTCGCAACACGCTGCGCGAGCGGGGCTTTACCGAGATCCAGACGCCCAAGATCGTGGCGGCGGCGACCGAGAGCGGCTCGAATGTCTTCCAGCTCAACTACTTTGGCCGTCCGGCGTTCCTGGCGCAAAGCCCGCAGCTCTACAAGCAGATCATGGTCGGCGTCTTCGAGCGTGTCTTCGAGGCCGGGCCGGTCTTTCGCGCCGAGCCGCACGACACCACGCGCCACATCAACGAGTATGTCAGCCTGGACGTGGAGCTAGGCTTTATCGAGGATCACTTTACCGTCATGGCGCTGCTGCGCGAGGTGCTCGCGGCCATACTGAGCGACTTCCACGAGCGTCATGCCGCCGATCTCCAGATGCTCAACGTGCAACTGCCGCCGGTTCCCGCCACGATCCCGCATATTCATTTCAGCGACGCGCAGGAGCTCATCTGGCAGCGTCACGGCGTCGACGTGCGCGGCGAGCCCGACCTATCGCCCCAGGATGAGCGCTGGCTGGGCGAGTGGGCGCGGCAGGAGTTTAGCAGCGATTTCCTCTTCGTCACCGGCTACCCGATGCGCAAGCGTCCGTTCTACACCCATCCCGATCGGCAGCGACCGGAGTTTTCCAACTCCTTCGACCTGCTCTTCCGTGGCACGGAGCTGGTAACGGGCGGGCAGCGCCTCCACCGCTACGAGGCGTACCTGGCGGCGCTCACGGCGGCTGGCCTCTCGCCTGAGCCGTTCGCCTGGTATCTCGAAGCCTTCCGCTACGGCATGCCGCCGCACGGCGGCTTCGCGATTGGCCTGGAGCGGCTGCTGATGCAACTGACCGGCGTCTCCAACATCCGGCTGACGACGCTCTTCCCGCGCGATCTGAATCGGCTGGTGCCGTGATCATTTCGGCGGAGCGGGGTACAATACAGATCGATGAAACATCTGTATATTCATATCCCGTTCTGCCAGCGCCGCTGCTCGTACTGCGACTTCAACACCTACGCCAACATGGAAGATCGCATCGAGGGCTACGTCGCGGCGCTGTGTGCCGAGCTACAAGCCTATGCCGAGCAGCATCCCGCGACGAGCGACCAGGCGACGCGCGCGCCGCTGGTGCCACTCACCCGCGCATCGCTGGCCCCGACGGTCTTTCTGGGCGGCGGCACGCCGACTATGCTCTCGCTCGCGCAGATGGAGCGTGTGCTGGCCGCCGCCCATGCGATCGTGCCGCTCGACCGGGCTGAGGTGACGACCGAGGCCAATCCGGGCACGGTGATCGACGAGGACTATCTGCGCGGGCTGCGCTCGCTGGGCATCAACCGCATCTCGTTCGGCGTGCAGAGCCTCCACGATCCGACGCTGCGCGTGCTGGGACGCATCCACACCTCAGCCGAGGCGATCGAAACGTACCAGCAGGCCCGCCGCGCCGGATTTGATCGCGTCAACCTCGATTTCATCTTTGGTCTGCCCGGCCAGACGATGGAGCAGTGGGCCTGGACGCTTGATCGGCTCGCGCCGCTGGAGGCCGAGCATATCTCGCTCTACTCGCTGATCCTCGAAGAAGGCACGCCGCTGCACCAGCAGGTGACGCGCGGCAGCATCACGGTGCCCGACGACGACGCCACCGCCGCGATGTATGAGCTGGCGATGGAGAAGCTGGCTGCCGCTGGCTACGTCCAGTACGAGATCTCGAATTGGGCGAAGGAAGAGCCAAGAAAGGGCGCTCTCTGGGCACACAAAGCACAGAGCACAAAGGGATCAAAGGAACCAACGACGGATCAGGAACTCGAAACTCGAAACCTGGAACGTGGAACCCTTCCGTCGGGTGCCTGTCACCACAACGTCGCCTACTGGCTCAACACAGACTACATCGGCTGCGGCGCTGGCGCGCACGGCCACATCTATCCCCGGCGCTGGCACAACATCCTGAGCGTGGACGACTATATTCGGGCCGCGCAGCCCGGCAGGCTGCCGATCGCCGAAACCCTGGCGCTGACTCAGGCCGATCTCTTCTCGGAGACAATGATGATGGGCCTGCGTCTCAACAGCGGCGTCAGCTTCGCGCAATTCGCCGATCGCTGCGGGCAGCCGCTGCTTGAGGTGTACGGCGCGGAAGTCACGCATCTGGTCGAGCTGGGGCTGATCGAGCAGGATCAGCTAGGTATCCGGCTGACCGACCGGGGACGCATGCTCGGCAACGAGGTCTTTATGCGCTTCCTGCGCGAGCAGCCGTCCGACGTGCCAGGTTAAGATAGGCACGGCGCAGACACGTGCCCGGCGAGATCAATAGCCTCGGTTGGTTTCGTCGCAACTGTTCAGTGCGAGGAAACCAGCCGAAACTGTGGGATAGGACGTTCGCTGTGAGCGCTTACTGAGCGACGCCACGGCTCCAGATCATGTTGAAGTTGCTGATGAAGCTATTGATCATCGCCTGGTCGTAGAGCTTTAGGAGAACCTCGTCGTTGAGCCGCAGCGCCGAGCCGCTCCAGTTGTGCGAGCCGGTAAAGAGCCGATACGCATTGGTCGAGCCATTGTAGGTGCCGTACATGATGTAATATTTCGAGTGGACCTTCGTGACGACCGATGAGTTCGCGTGTGCCGTCTCGACCAGGCGAAGTTGCACGCCCGCCGCTTTGAGCCTATCCTTGACCGCCGGGTCGATGTTGCTGTAGGCGAGCTGCACGGTGCAGCCAAGCCTGCGGATACGGATCAGCTCGCTTGCGATCGGATCGCGACCGCTGGTGAACATCGCCTGCGCGGCCTTGAGATAGCAGCCGCTGCCGCCGCTGAGATAGGTCATTGTGTTAGCGACCGTGTCGGTGGCGGCTTCCTCCGACGTGCCGCCGTTCGAGTCGGCTCTCGGCGAAAAGTAGGAAGTCACACCCGCGTTCGGTGAGGTAAAATACCCGTTCGGCGCAGCCTGGTAGTTATTGTTCTTGCGCAGATAGAACATATCGTTGAAGACGCTCTTGTACCCCGTGTAGGTAGTAGAGTCCCCCGCGATGATCACCAGATTATTGTAAAGATCGGCCTGCGAGTAGGTCATATTTGCGGAGGTGACGGCGACGACGTTCGTCTTGGTCACGCCTGCGTCCACGGTCTGCGAGAAGAGAAAGAACTTGCTGTGCATCAGCGAGCTGCTGCGATTCGAGATGCATGCCTCGACATCCGCGCTGCTACCCCGGCAATGGACGTAGCGGCTGCCAAGCGCTGCCGCCAGGCGCTGCCCTTCGGCTCCATCGTCGTGCCCGCTGTGGACCACATAGACGTTCACGCCGTTGGTGTGCGCGGCGATCAAATCATCGGTAACGCCGGGGATGGTCAGGCTATGGATCGCCGCGTGGATCGACTGGCCTGCGGGAGTGCTGCGAATCATGCTGCGGATGCGATTGTGGATCGTATAGTCGTCCCAGTTGGTCTGGTCAATATACGGATCGTTGAAGACCGCAACCTCGGTCACGCCCGCGCCGAGCGCTGCTCGATTGGTCGCGGATGCAGCCGGGCTCAGCGATGCCGTGGCGGGCGACGCGCAGGCTGCGATGGCGAGCAGCAGGGCGGTGATGGCGAGCAGACGACGCATCGTAGAAGACTCTTTGCCAGAATTCGAGAGCTGCATGGTGCATACGTCCTTCATGCTAAGCAAGAAAGAAGAACAAAGCAGACGAGCGGAGTCGGCACCAGCGTGCCGTGGTGTACGGCTACAACCACCTTTCCCTGGTACACGGAGCTGGGGGCTGACTCGTGCAGCGTTCAGGAGATGCCGATCGGGGAGTGAGTTTTCATTCTACCGCCGCTCACCGATTAAGTAAATACTCTTTTAACAATTCAGAAATCAGGCAACATGCTGGAACGTGGCGCTAGCCCTGCTTCTTTTGTAGTACACTTCCTATGAGGTAAGAGAGGAACAAGACCTATGCAACCGATTCCGCCCGCACTGCCCGGCCTGCCAGTGATCGGCAATATGCTGGAATTTGCCAGAGATCGCCATGCGCTGCTCGAAAAAGGCTACCACCAGCTCGGCCCGATCTTCTCGTTCAAGCTTGGCCGCAAGCCGGTCGCCGTTTTGATCGGGCCTGAATATCACCAGTTCTTCTTTGTCGAAACCGACAAGCTGCTCAACATCGAAAAGCCCTACCGCAACCTTGCGGCCCTGTTCGGCCCGGTCGGCTTCTTAGCGTCGCCAGCGGTCTATCAAGAGCAGAAGCCGATCCTGTACGCGCCCTTCAGGCCAGAGAAGATGCTTCAGTATGTCACGATCATGCAGCGCGAAACCCAGCGCTGGCTCGACTCGCTGGGCGACTCCGGCGAGCTGGAGATTGCCGCCGCGATGGGCCAGCTCGTGCAGACGATCGCGGGCCATGCGCTGATGGGCGACGACTTCCAGCGCAAGGTCGGGCGCGAGTTCTGGGATCTCTACGCCGCGCTTGGTCAGGCGCTGAATCTCGTCACGCCGCCGAACTGGCCGCTGCCCAAGAACATTCGGCGCGACCGCGCCAAGCGGCGGATGCGCGAGCTGTTGCAGCCGATCATCGCCGAGCGGCGGCAGCATCCCGAACAGTACGACGACTTTTTGCAAGATTTCGTGAATACCCGCTGCAAGAGCGGCGCCGAGGCCGACGACGAGACGATCATCAGCTTGCTGCGCGGGCTGCTCTTTGCCAGCCACGAGACGACCGCAGGCCAGGCCGCGTGGACGATCATCGAGCTGCTGCGCCATCCCGACTATCTCAAGCGCGTGCAGGACGAGATCGCTGCCCACGCGACCGCCGCGACGATCGACGGCAAGCGGCTGCGCAGCCTTGAGCATATCATCTATGCCGTCCGCGAGGTCGAGCGCCTGCATCCATCCGCCGACATGCTGATGCGCGTCGCCGAGCAGGACCTTGAGATCGGCGACTACCGGATTCCGAAAGACTGGCTGGTGATGGTTTCTGCGGCGGTTGCCCACAAGTCGTCCGATGTCTTCTCCGAGCCGGAGCGCTTCGATCCGCTGCGGTTTGCGCCCGGTCGCGCCGAGGATCGCCAGCATGGCTATACGCTGATCGGCTTCGGCGGCGGCAAGCATAAATGCGCGGGGATGAACTTCGCCAACAACGAGATGATGGTGATCACGCTGCTCCTGTTCCAGCAGTTCGATCTCGAACTCGTGACGAAAAACCCACGCACCCAGTTCGGCATGGGCGCTGGCAGGCCGGAGCCGACGATCGTTCGCTACCGCCGCAAACCGCCTTCGGCACAGCAGTAGCAGCCGTACGAGCTGAGGGCGCAGCGGTGTTTGTTCTCCGCTGCGCCCTCTCGATGTCGCACGTTCAGGGCGTATGCTCTACGCCCTGTTTCTTGCCCGGCGATCGTCGATCAGCGCTAGGCGCTGCGCAATACCGCCGCCAGCGCGCGCTGCTCCTCCAGCATTTCGCGGATCGAGACAGGCGGCACCAGCCAGCGCTCTAGCGCGTCGCCCGGCACAGATCGCCGCGACTGGATCGCGCGTCGCTCGGTCATGAGCGCGGGCAGCTCACGTAGCGCGGCCAGCCGTCCGGTGATCACCGCAGGCTGCCAGCGCAGCACGCCATAGCCGAGCGCCAGCACATCGTAGCGGACGATCGACCACCAGTGCTTGCGCAGCAGCTTCAAGGGTAGGCAGCGGGCGAGCAGCCGCAGCCGGTTACGCGCCAGCAGCCGCTGCTTGAACGGCGATCCCTGCACGCTCGTCGCGGAGTAGATATGACGCACTCGCGCCGCCGGAGCCAGCACGCAGCGCCAGCCTTCGAGCCGCAAGCGCCAGGCCAGATCGGCATCTTCGAGGTAGTTGAAGTAGCCTTCGTCGAGCAGGCCCACCTCGTCGAGCGCGGACCGCCGGTAGCACACCGCCCCGCCGCTCGCGCCGAAGATCTCGATCGGCTGAGACGGCAGCACGCCGAGCGGCTCCAGCGCCCACAGATCACGGTGCAGCGCATCGCGGCCCACTACGATTCCAGCCGAGGCGATCGTCTGCGGCTGGTGCGCGAAGGTCAGCACGCCCGCCACCGATCCGATCCACGGATCGTCCGCCAGCGGCGCGACAAGCTGCTCAAGAAAGTCGGGCGCGGCGATCGTGTCGTTGTTCAGCAGCACCAGATACTCGCCTGTCGCCGTGCGCAGCCCGACGTTATTGCCTCCGGCAAAGCCGAGATTACGCAGCAGCGCAATCACCTTTGCCTGCGGCGCGTGCTGCGCCAGCCACGCGCCGGTGGCGTCGTGCGAGCCGTTATCCACGACGATCAGCTCGTGTGGCAGCGTTTGCCGGGCCAGCGCCGCCAGACAATCCCGCAGCACATGCAGCCCGTTCCAGGTAACGACGATCACGGAGACGTTCATAGCGTAGCCTCGATCGACCTCGGCGCTGCGTGCAGGTCGGAATCATCGACCCGCTCCCAGATCGTCGTATCAACCTGAAGCAGCGGATTTGAAATCATGATAATGCTGGATTCACGCATCAGGTAACAGTTGAGCAAAAAAAGAGCGCCGCTGGCGGCGGCGCTGGGCTTTTTAGGGCGTGACGGCTGTCTCTGGAAAGAGCGCCTGCCACCATCGCTGATAGTTCGGCCTCAACTCTTCCTCCACGGCGGGCGGCGCGTCTCCGGGTGCGGCTGCGGCCACACTTGACGGCTGCGGCGATGGCTGCGGCGATGCCGGAGCGACGATCGTCGGCAGCAGCACGATCTCGCCCTCGCGCGCCATACCAAGCTGCTCGCGCGCCGCCTGCTCCGCGTACACATCCGACTCGCGAAACTCGGCCTCGCCCTTCAGCGCGGCGTTCCGGGCGCGCTGCACATCGTTCTCCGCGCGCTGTCGCTCGCTGGCCTGGTTGATCTGGTGCTGCGTCCAGGTCATGCGCACAAACCCAACCATCAGACCGCCGGCCAGCAGCAGCAGCAGCAGGAGCACACCACGGGTGCCCCAGCGTGCAAACACCTCAGGCCCGATCTGCGGACGAAGATTGCGGAACTGCGAGCGCGGCATGGATCTCCTAGCCGAAAGAGCGCCTCTGCTACAGCTGTGTAGCACGCGCCGTACCATTAGACGGGCACAGCCTTGGGCGCTTCCAGCAGCAGCGGCTCGTCGGCGGCAGACATGGCGCTCTGGCCTCGGAACAGGCCGCCCGGCTCGATTTGCAGCGCCGTCGCGGTAATATCGCCCCAGACCTTGCCGCTCTGCGAGATTTGAAGCTGCTCGGTGGCAATCAGCTCGCCCTTCACCGCTCCCGAAACATGAATATTGGTCGCCTTGATGGTAGCAATCACACGGCCCGTCACGCCGATGATCAGGTCGCCCAGAACCTCGATGTCGCCCTCAAACGAGCCATCGATGCGCATATTGCCTTCACATTTGAGTGAGCCGGCAATACTGGTATTTGCGCCAATACTTGTTTCGGAACGACCCGTTGCCACGACCGGCGCCGCGGCTGGTTTTTTGGTAGTGCCCATCAAGCCCATGTATTCCTCCTAATTCATGCGGAAACGTGCCGCGCGCTGCGGGAGATTGGAGCAGCGCTGTAGCGAAGCTGCTTGGCTTCCACACGATGCATTATAGCGAATGGTCCGAGCATCAGCAAATTATGGAATATGCTCGTTATCCTTCGTCGCGCTGGTACTCCAGCCGTGCTGTTGCAAGTACTCCCGATCGCGATCGGAGAGCCGGGCATGCTCAAGCAGATCGGGGCGGCGCTGGAGGGTGCGCAGGAGCCGCTGCTCGTGCCGCCAGCGCGCCACGTTGGCATGATGCCCCGACAGCAGCACCTCCGGGATCGGCTGCCCGCGCCACACGGCGGGACGGGTGTAGTGCGGATATTCCAGCAGATGATCGCTGTGCGACTCCTCCGCCGTGGAGGCTGCCGCCAGCACACCGGGCTGCAAGCGCGCCACGGCATCCACGATCACCATCGCCGCCAGCTCGCCGCCGGTCAGCACGTAATCGCCGATGCTCAGCTCGCGGTCGATGCAGCACTCGCGCACACGCTCGTCGATGCCCTCGTAGTGGCCGCAAACCAGCACCAGACGCGGATAGTGCGCCAGCTCCTCCGCGATCCGCTGCGTGAAGCGCTCGCCCGCCGGAGACATCGAGATCACCGGCGCATGATCGGGCGGCGGGATCAGCACGTCGCGCTCCGCGCGCGCCTGCTCGCCATAGCCCAGCACATCGGCAATCGCCTGATACACCACTTCGGGCTTCATCACCATGCCCGCGCCGCCGCCGAACGGATAGTCATCCGCCGATTTGTGGCGATCCACGGCGTACCGACGAATATCGTGCAGCACAACCTCAAGCTGCCCCGCCTGCTGCGCCCGCTTCAAAATGCTTTCGGTCAGCGGGCCGGTGAACATCGCCGGGAAGAGCGTTAGAATATCAAAGCGCATATCGTAAGAAGAACAAAGAACAAGGGAACACGGGAACAAGAGAACAAAGCGAGAACCTGGAACTTGAAACTCGAAACTTGAAACTCGTTACTCGTCCTCGCCGAGCGCCCTGGCAAAAAACGCCGCCACGCGCGCCACATACGCCGGACGATCGACAAAGTACGCGCCGCAGTGCGTCACGCCCTCCAAGAGCCACAGCTCCTTGGGCTCGTTTGCCGCGTCGTACAGCCAGCGGCCATGCTCGACCGGCGTGGTCGTATCCGCCGTGCCGTGGATGATCAGCAGCGGACGCGGCGCGATCTGCCCCACGACATCCAGCGGACGCACAGCATGGAAGCGGTAGCCGTAGCGCAGGCGAGTCAGCGCATCCGTCAGCTCAATCGTCGGACGAGTCGGGACGCGGCGGCGCTGGAACGCATAGGCTACCACATCGCGCATCGTCGCGAAGGGCGAGTCGGCTACCACTGCGCGGATCGACGGATCGGCAGCCGCGACCTGAATCGCAACCGCCGCGCCCATCGAGTAGCCGATGATGCCGATGCGCGCGTCGTCAACGCGCTCCTGGGCATAGCCGATCGCCGCCCGCGCGTCGCGTAGCTCGTGGTGCGCCAGCGACTGGAGCGCGTGATCGCTCTCGCCGCAGCCGCGATAGTCGAAGAGCAGCACGTTATTTCCGGAGCGCCACAGGCCCGATCCGATCCCCAGCAGATCGGCCTTGGTGCCACGGTGCCCCGTACAGCCCACGATCACCCGCCGCGTGTCGGGCCGCGCAAACCACCAGCCTCGGATCGTCACGCCGTCCTCGGTGACGAAGCTGATCTGCTCGTGCCGAACCTGGACCTCCCACGGCGAGAACGTGAAGTCACCCAGATTGCGGCGACGACGTCCGCTGATATGATGCGCGGTATACGCCGCCACACCGACCATCCCAGCCAGCAGCGCGCCGCTCACGGGCAGCACGTAACGAAAATGCTTGTAATGTCGCAACACTGTCATAATTCGCGCCGTAACCGTTTGGTCAACGTCTGATAAAAATAGCTCGGCGGTCGCACTCTGGCGAAGCGGGCCACCTCCTGCGCGCGCTGCACCGCGACCGTGTCGCCGGGATGCAGCGGCTCGTTGATCCGCCCGTCGATCGCAAGCGCCGCCGGGTATTTCGAGACTACGTGCAGATCGAGATGCGCGTTCTCGTGCAGCACCAGCGAGGGAACGTTATGCAGATGCGCGGCGATCGGCACCAGCACCAGGGCGCGGGAGCGCGGATCGAGCACCGGACCACCTGCCGCCAGCCCGTAGGCGGTTGAGCCGGTCGCCGTAGCAACCAGCACGCCATCGGCGTGATACGTCGTCATCGGAATATCATCGACTTCCACCGCAATCGCGATCACGCGCGCGAGGTCGCCGCGCCCGACCAGCACCTCGTTCATGGCAACATAGCGCTCCGGCGCGTGCTCGGCGCGAGAGACGACCGCCTCCGCCAGCGCCCGCTCTTCGATCCAGCAATCGCCCGCCAGGACACGCTCCATGCTCGGATACAGCTCCTCTGGTGTCACCTCGGCCATGAAGCTGAGGTGGCCGAGCGCGACGGGCAGCATCGGCACCTGGGCCGGAATCGCGAGGCTAGCCGCGCGCAGCACCGTGCCGTCGCCGCCCAGACAGACGAGCAGATCGTAGCTCATGAGCGTATCGGCTGCGCCATCGGGCTCGACGCCGCACCACGTTACGACATTGTGCTGCTTGAGCCAGCGGTCCAGTTCCGCCGCAATGCGCTCAGTGGGCGATGACTGTGGATTGTAGAAAATGCCGACTCGCTGCATGGCTCCGCCTCCTGTTACGATTATACCTGATCCCTGTCCAGGCGTGCCGCGCGGTCATCGGCATATATCTTGCTCCGCCGCACGACAGAACTCGCGCGATTCAACAGAGGTGATATGTATGCGTCGCTGGATACTCACACTCTGGATGCTGCTCCTGCTCGGTCTTAGCGGCTGTAGCTTTGGCGATCTCAGCGTAGCCACGGAGCCTTCGACCGTCGAGCGCCAGGAGCCGACCGGAGGAGCTGCCGTCGAGGAGCGAAGCTGCGCGAGCGTGCCCGGCGCGTGCGCTACCGAGGATCTGCTGACGACGATCGTGACGTACCTGACGCTGTTTGCCGAGCTCTGCGGCGCGTTCGTGATCGGAGTGGCGGTGATTCGGGCGATCTGGAGATTCCTGCCCTACATCTTCACCGGGGGAGCTAACGACGAGTACAAAGAAGACATTCGGCTCCAGCTTGGCAAATCGCTGTCGCTGGCGCTCGAATTCGAGCTGGGCGCGGACATCCTCAAAACTGCGGTCGCGCCCACGCTGCCGATCATCGCGCAGCTCGCGGCGATCATCGTGCTGCGAACGCTGCTCAACTATTTTCTTGAGCGCGAGCTCCAGCAGGCCGAGCGGCGTCGCTCCGACCATCCGCAGCCTGAGCGAGCAGTGCCGCGCGAGTCGCGAGCATAGCTCAGGCCGTCACCTGGCCTCATGCGTGCCGCTGTGGTGGCGGCTCGTCCAGCAGATCGCCGAGCGTGGCCGCAACATCGCCCAGCAGATGCTCGTCCGTCTCCTGCACGCCGATCTCCGCCGCCGCCGCGCCCACCTCCGCGATCGTCGTCGCGATCGGCGCAGGCAGCGCCGCAACGCCTGCTGGCTCAGCTTGAGCGGGTGCCGCGATCGGCGCAGCCTCAGCATCCTCCACCTGCCACAGAACATCGCGCAGCCTGGGCATCTCGCCCCAGCCGAAGCGATCGGCAAGGAATCGAATATAGCCCTGCGCCGCGCCTTGCAGCGTGTGCTCGCGGGCGACAAACGCGCGGGCGTTATTGCCCAACTGCACGGCCACGGCGGGCTGCTGCTGGAACAAACGCGCATAGGCCAGGATCAGCGCGGCCTCGCTCCAGTCGACGTCGACCTGCGCGCAGACATCGTCGGGCAGCTCGACAAACGCGCCGACGGCTGAAACCAGCGTGGGACGGCCTGCGCCCAGCAGCCGCAGCAGACTTGCCGAAGTCTCACCGGCGGTCGGCCAGCGCAGGTTGAGGCACAGATCGGCTGCGGCCACGTAGCGCTCGAAATCGGCGCGCGGCGCGTAGCCCGTGACCACAACCGCGTCGTCGAGGCCAAGGCGACGAATCAGCGCGGCAAGATCGTACGATGGCGAAACCGACCCGACCAGGATGTAGCGGGCGCTGGCGTACTCAGTGCGGAAGCGCCTGAAGGCGCGCAGCGCGCTCTCCATACGCTTGTAGGGATTGATATGCCCGAACGAGGCCCAGATCGGCGCGTCCAGCGGCAGGCCAAGCTGCTGGCGAGCCTCGTCGCGGGGCAGGGCGGGCGGCAGCGGCACGCCCATCGGTACCACGGCGGCGGCCAGCGACGGACGCAGCGCGCGCGCCTGCTCGACCACAAAGCGGCTATGCCCGATCAAGCCCTGCGCGCGCTCGATCACATCCTCGACCAGCGGAAACTGAAACGCGGCATCCTGCAACTGCCCGCGACTCATCTTCCGCGCCACGCGCTCGCCCATACCCAGAGGGTGCCCGCCGTAGCGCCGCTGCATCTCGCGCAGATACTCGCCGATGTCCTTGCGACGCTCGGCGGCATGCCACAGCTTGAAATGATGCAGCACCCAATCATGGAGCACCACCACGCCCGGAATCCGTTGCAGCAGCTCATAGATCGTGCCGTGCGCCGGGCTATTGCCCATGTGATACAGCACCGCATCGAAGGGCTGCTTCCGCTGGAGGTCTGGTAGCTCGTCGAGTGTGCGGATCGTCAGGTGCTCGCGCACCTGTAGATTGGCAGGCACCAGGCCGCGCTCGACAAACAGAACCACCTCGGCGTACTGGCCGAGGTAGGGCAATAGCTCTTCGCTGTAATCTGAGATACCTGATTCGACCGGATTAACCGGCGAGCAGTAGGCGATCCGCCGCATGGTGTGTTTCGAGTTCACAGTCTAGGGAACAAGGGATCAGGGGTCGGGGGCCAGGGAGTTCAACATCCCCTTTGTTCCCTTGTTCCTTTGATCCTTTGTTCTAGTTTACGCTACTAGCCGCCCGATCATCACCTCGTGCGCCTGCGTCTCCAGCGCGTCGTCGAGCGGATTGAGCGCCGCTGAAGCGCCGTAGCGCCGCTGAAGCGCCAGCCCCAGCAGATGATCGGCGAAGTGCGGATTTTTGGGCAGCAGCGAGCCATGCATATAGCAGCCGTGGGCGTTCCGATAGACCGCGCCCTCGGTACCATCCTCGCCGTTATTGCCGTAGCCGCGCAGCACCCGTCCGAGCGGCTGCACGCCAGCGCCCAGATAGGTCCGCCCGCTGTGGTTTTCAAAGCCGACCAGCGTGCGCAACCCGGCGTGCGGCGTGGTCCACTCGACGGCGATATTGCCGATCAGCCGCTGCTTGCCGCCGACCGTATGCAGATCGAGCGCGCCGATGCCGGGCAGCTTCTCGCCGGTATGCGTCAAAAAGTAATGGCCCAACATCTGGTAGCCGCCGCAGATCGCCAGCAGCACCAGGCCATCGTCGATCGCCGCCTTGAGGCTGGGGCCGTGCCGCCCCACGAAATCATCGGCGATCAGCGACTGGCCGCTATCCTGCCCGCCGCCGAAAAACGCCAGATCGTAGCGCGTCCAATCGACGGCCTGACCGGGCTTGACCGCATCCACCTCCACGCCGATGCCCCGCCAGCGGCAGCGCTGCGTCAGCGTCAAGATATTGCCACGGTCGCCGTAAATGTTCATCTGCTCAGGGTACAGATGCGCGATTGTGAGTTGATACATAGTCCTGTATGTCAATTCGTGAGCCGGACAATCGAGAGCGCTGTGCAGGTGGTTTGATCCGGTAGGGGGCGTATAGCATACGCCCCGGCTGGCCTCGTCCGCCTACGACGCCGTCTCGGCAATCGGCGTAGAGTGGTGCTCAGGACTCGCAGCGCCGTCGGCGCGAGCGTGTCTATCCGGCAGCAGCGGCAGTGCCACGCCAAACGTGCTGCCGTGGCCCTCCTCGCTTTCCAGCCACATATACCCGCCGTGGCGCTGGATGATCTCGCGGGTAATGTAGAGGCCCAGGCCCATCCCGCTGATCTTTCCTTTGGTGTTGGGCGCGCGGTAGAAGCGCTCGAAGAGCCGCGCCTGCACACCTTTCGGAATACCAAGGCCGCGATCCATCACCGACACCATCGCCCAGTTGCCGCGCGGCAATTCCAGCGGACGGTGCGGCGGATCATCGGCGCGACACACCAGGATGTCGATCTTGCCGCCGCCGGGGCTGTACTTGATCGCGTTGCTGATCAGATTGCTGAGCACCTGCGACATCCGAAACTCATCGGCCTCCGTCATCAGCGGCTCGTCGGGCGCGTCCAGCTCGATGCGGTGCTCAATCGTCGTCGCCTGCATATCCAGCGCGATCCGCTGCGTCAGCTCGACGATATCCAGCGGCTCGGCGTCGATCATAAAGCGATCCATGCCGATCTGCGACACATCGCGCAACTGATCGAGCAGCAAGCTCATGCGATTGACCTGCTGCTCGATCACCTCTAGCCCCTTGACCGCCGACTCCAGCGTGGTGTCTTTTTTGGCGCGGCGCTGCAGGAGGCTGGCGTAGCCTTTGATCGAGGCCAGCGGATTCTTCAGCTCATGCGACACGATCGAGATGAACTCGTCTTTCTCGTGATCCAGCCGCTCAAGCTGCTCGCGCTGACAGTTGGCCTCCTCGAACAGCCGCGCGTTCTGCACCGCAACCGCTGCGGCGTTGGCAATCGCGCCGAGAAACGCCAGGTCCTCGGAGTTGAAGGCGCGCTGCGCGCGCGTGCCGAGATGCAGCATGCCTAGCGCTTTACCACGATGCAGCAGCGGCAGCACGATCACCGTCTGCGCGCTGTGCGCCAGAGCGCTGTCGGTGCCCTCCAGCTCATCCACGCGCCCATAGACCACTTCCTGGTTTTCGATCGCGCGCGACCCGGCGCGGCTTTCGGACAGCGGGATCTCGTAGCGCTCTCGGATCACGTCGGGCGGATAGCCGTGCTGTGCCAGGAGCGCGAGCTTCCCGTCTTCGCGCAGCCAGATGCCGCCGAGATCCATGTGCGCTGCCGTCAGCGCGCGATCGATCAGCCGCCGACCGACCTCGGCCAGATCCAGCGTGCTCGTGCTGGCCTGCACAATATCGAGCAGCGCGGCAAGCTGCGTATTGCGCGCCAGCAGCTCGTCCTGCGTCCGCTTGGTGCGCAGCAACGCCTGCACCCGCGCCAGCAGCTCGTTATTGTTGATCGGCTGGGTCAGGTACTCGTCCGCGCCGAGCTTCAATCCCTGGATCTTGAGGCGCTGATCGGGAGCGTTTGCCGTCAGCAGCACCACCGGAATCGCGCGCGTCGTCGGCGACTCGCGTAGCCGCTGGACGACCTCAAAGCCGTCCATTTCGGGCATCATCACATCCAGCAAGATCAGATCGGGACGATCGTCATCGGCAATCCGAAGCGCCGTCGCGCCATCTTCAGCGCACAGGACTGCGTAGCCATGGCCTTTGAGCAGGCGCTCAAGCACATACAGATTGTCCGGCTGATCATCCACGATTAGGATCTTCGCCACGGTTTCCTCCTCGCAGATAATGTTCTATGAGTTGCATCAGCTCGCGCGGATTGATCGGCTTGGCAACATAGTCGGTGCAACCCGCAGCCAGCGTCTGCTCCCGATCGCCGGGCATACTGCTGGCCGTCACCGCGATCACCGGCAGCCCGACCAGCTCCGGCTGGCGACGCAGCTCGCGCACCACAGTATAGCCATCCATGCCGGGCATCTGCATATCCATCAGCACCAGCGCCGGTTGGTGCCGCCGAATCTGTTCCAGCGCCTCTTCGCCGCCTACGGCTTGTTGTACAGTGTACCCTTTTCGGGTCAGCAGGTGGTCTAAGACATACATGTTATCAGGATTGTCTTCGACCACCAGGATGGTTGCTCCACTCGCCACGATGTTCTTCTCCAAAACATGATGCTGCGTGCGGCAGCCCGTACTCCGACAACTTTGGCGCTCCTATGGACCGACCGGCTCAGGGACCAGCGGGCGCGCTACTGCTCCAGGGCGTTCGCTTTGAGCCTGCGCCGGTTGAGCGTCTCACGCACCTCAAGCAGCAGCTCCTCGCGCTGGCGAGGGCCTTTTTGAATGATCGCCGCGATCCGTCCGTTGAGCCGCTCGCGATCTTCGGGAAAGATGTCTTTCGCCGTGATCACCAGCACCGGCACGTGCTTCAGATGCTCCTGACGCCGAATCGCATCCAGCACCTCGAAGCCGTCCATCCCCGGCATCATTAGATCCAGCGTGATCAGATCGGGCGTGTTCTCCGCCAGCCATTCCAGCGCGGGCGGCCCTCCCGTAAACGTCGTCACGTTCAAGCCCTCGTCACGGAGCGCCGTTGCCAGCACCCGCGACTCGATCGGATCGTCGTCGACCACGACGACATTGCGCAGCGCCTGCCCATCGCGCAGTTGTCCGAGCCGCCGCAGCAGATCGTTGCGCGAAACCGGCTTGACCAGATAGTCCGTCGCGCCCAGGCTATAGCCAAGCTGCCGGTTGTCCAGCATCGACAGCATAATGATCTGAATATCGCTGGTCTGCGGATCGCTCTTCAGCTCCTGAATCACTTCCCAGCCATCCCGACCGGGCAGCATCACATCCAGGGTCATCGCGAATGGATGAAGCTGCCGCGCCTTGGTGATCGCTTCTTCGCCGTTCTGCGCCGACTCAATCTGATAGCCGTCGTCGCGCAGGTACTTCTCCAGGATATACACCACCTCGACATCGTCGTCGACCACCAGCACCAGCGGCTTATCGCTTGAGCGGTAGCGCTCCTCGGCGACACGGGGCCGCTCGCTCTGCGCCACAGCAGGCGGCTGCGCGGCGGCTGGCTGCTGCGTGAGATGCGTCGGCAGCGAGAAGCGGAACGTCGAGCCCTGGCCCACGGCGCTGCTCAGCTCGATCTCGCCGCCCATCAGTTGCACCAGCCGCCGCACGATCGCCAGGCCCAGGCCGGTGCCCTCGTACTGCCGCGCCAGCGACCCGTCGATCTGCCGGAACTCCTCCCACACCGTCGCCTGATCCTCAGGCGCGATGCCGATGCCGGTATCCTGCACCTCGATTGTGATCCACGACCCCTGAGCATCGTCGTTGGTGCTTGTGCCAACCTCACGACCCTTGGTGACGCGCACCGTCACGCCGCCGCGCTCGGTGAACTTAGCCGCATTGCTCAGCAGATTCAGCAAGATCTGCTTGAGCTTATTCTCGTCGGTGTAGCAGATCGGCAGATCGGGCGGTAGCTCCACCTGCAACTGCAAGCCCTTATCCAGCACCAGCGGCGCGACTGTATTCTGCACGGCGCTGATCACATCTGAGATCTTAAACGATGAGGGCACCAGATCGATACGACCCGCTTCGATCTTCGACAGGTCGAGAATATCGTTGATCAGGCGGAGAAGATTCTGGCCGTTCCGCTCGATGATGCGGACCTGCTTGTCCTGTTCTTCGTTTAGCTCGCCGTCCAGGCGGTCGAGCAAGATCTGTGACAGCGCCAGGATCGAGTTGAGCGGCGTGCGCAGCTCGTGGCTCATGTTCGCCACAAACTCGCTCTTCAGGCGATTTGCCCGCTCAACCTCTTTATTCTTCTCGGCCAATTCATGGGCGCGCAGCTCGGCCAGATCGCGCTCGCGCTGTAGCTCGGACAGCAGCCGCGCGTTCTCGATCGCGATCGATGCGTACGAGGCCAGTGCGGTCGCCAGCTCGATCTCGGCATCCGTGATCTCGTGCTCGGTGCGGTAGCCGATGATCAGCGCGCCGACCGGCGTTTCCTTGCGGAACAGCGGCACCGCCAGCGACGACTTCATGCCTTCCGCGACGTGGATCGGAAACTCCTCAGGTGGAAAGGCGGGATTTTCGCCAAAGTGCTGGATCACGATCGGCCCGGCGGTATCGATCACGCGGCCTGCCGTGCCGCTATGCGGCGGGAAGATCGTGTTGCGAAACGTCGACGAGGCCGCGCCGTCGATCGCCGCCCAGCGCGTCGCGCCGCTCGCGTCCGCCAGCGTCGCCACCGCCGTGTAGTCGCCCCGCAGCAGCCGCCGCGTCTCACGGCAGACGAGCTCAAGCAGGGTTTGCAGATCGCTCTGCACCACCAGCTCGCGCCCGATGTCTTGCAGCGTATCGCTTGCCTCGAGCAGACGCGCCAGGTAGGCGTTGTTCTCCGCCAGCTGATCGGCGATATGCTGCGCCTCTTCAAACGCCCGCACGTTGCTGATCGCGGTGGCGAGCTGCGAGCCCGTCAGGTTTAGCAGTTGGATATCGGCATCTTCTAGACGCTGCACACTGGCGATTACCAGCACGCCCAGCAGTTGCTTGCCGTAGCGCAGCGGCACCGTCGCCAGGCTGCGCGGCGCTGCCACGCCCATCCCGGTATGAATCCGAAACGGCGTATCGGCGGGCAGGTCGCCCACGACGATAATGCGCTCCTGGTGCAGCGCGCGGCCCGGCAAGCCCTCGTTAGGCCGTAGCGGCTCCAGCGTATCCTTATCGACGCCGACCGCCGCCGAAGGGATCAGTAGGCCGTTGGTGTAGCTATAGACCACGCCAGCCTGCGCGCCGACGCTCTCGATCAGCAGCGGCAGCGACTGGCTCAGGAGCGGCTGGTATTGGGTCGGGCCATTGAGCGCGGTGATCACCTGGGTATAGAGATTCTGACGATCCTGCCGCTGCTGCTGGGTGCTCGCCAGCAGGCCAATCCGACGGACCAGCGAGATCCCGTACATCAAGGTCCCAAACGTCGAGCCCGTGACCACCACCAGGAGCGCCAGGCTGGTGTTGACCAGCCAGCGGTGCGACGCGCGCAGCGCCTCGCGGTCGGCGTTGATGTAGGGCAGCGCTTTGATGTAATGATCGCGAATCTCGCCGAAGAGACGGCTGCTCTGCGAGACGACCTGCCCCTGCTGGGCCTGGTCCAGCCCTGCCAGCCGCCGCTGATCGATCGTGCGCCGCGCAAAGCTCTGCCACTCGTCCGCCGCCTCCTCGAATGCCACCAGCTCTTGCTCGAACTGCGGCATACGCTCGCTGATCACCGTGGCGTTGCGCCCCAGATCGGCCACCACTCTGGGATACTCGGCCAGCGCCTGGTCGTACAGCGTCAGCGCCGACTCGTTGCCCGTCATCACATAGCTCTGCTCGGCAACACGCATGTCGCGCAGCAAGCCGAACGCCTCATTCAATCGCACCTGAACCAGATCGGTCTGTTCGAGCTGCATCCGGTTGGTTACGCGAAAGCGATCTGCGGCCAGCGCACCGATCAGCAGCAGCATGACACAGAACGCCGACAATCCGAGCAACACGGTATTGCGGCGAGTCTGTCGATCAGACCAACGTGGAAGTTGAGCAGACGTATCGATGAGCATTTTCCTTGATTAGATCCGAAGTCCTCGGAGAAACGGCAATTCGTGGGGCATTATAGCATGCCTGTACGGATCGCCCTTTTTACCACGCTTGAGCAATCACCTGTAGGTCAGGTTCGGGCAATGCCTGAGCTAGATCGGCAATTGTTGTGCCAAGCGCAGGATGCCGCAGATCGGGGGCCAGCTCACGGAGCGGGATCAGCACGAATGGCCGCTCATGCAGCAGCGGATGAGGAATGGTGAGGGTGGGAGTCTGGAGGATCAGGTCATCGAACAGCAGAATATCCAGATCGATCGCCCGTGGACCCCAGCGCCGGGTAGCGATGCGGCCCAGGTCGCGCTCCAGAGCTTTGAGGAAGGTGAGCAGCTCGGCGGGAGCGAGCGCGGTCTGACCGTAGCAGACCGCGTTCAGAAACGGCGGCTGATCGGTCACGCCCCAGGGCGGTGTCTGGTACAGGCTGGAGCAGCCGAGCACCGTAAAGCTGGGCGCCAGCCGGGCGCGTGCGGCGCGCAGCGTTGCCGCTCGATCGCCCAGGTTCGCGCCCAGACCAAGATAGACCTGATGAGGGGTTGGCGATGTACGATTAAACATTAAACGCCATCCCGGACTGAGATGGCAGCGCTAGCACCCGGACAGGGCCAGAACAAAGAACAACGAACAGAGCAACAAACGAAGGAGCAGGGGAACAAAGCAACAACAGGCTCCGCCTGCCCCCTCTCCTATGCCCTGGGAGAGGGGGTGGCCGGGTGGCCTTTGGGCGGCGATTGGGGCAAGGGCCTCAACGCCCAACTCAAAACCCATGTTTCCCAGCATGCTCCTTGATTCGGTACGAGCAGCAGACAACCAGCAGCTAGCGCGACCACTTACGGCAGATGACTTTAGTGCCCTGACCGACCCGGCTGCTGATCTCGAACTCATCCATCAAACGCTTCGCGCCCGGCAGGCCCATGCCCATGCCTTTGGACGAGGTATAGCCATCTTGCATCACCAGATTGATGTCGGCGATGCCAGGACCGCGATCCTCGCAGACCACCTCGATGCCGCGCCGCAGGCCGTTGGTCGCTTCCTTGACGGTGACACTACCCTCCCCGGCATACAGGTAGATATTGCGGGCTAGCTCGCTGATGGCCGTAGCGATCCGCGCCTGGTCGATCGCGCCGAAGCCCAGCGCACGAGCCGTGTCGCGGGCTACCATGCGCGCAGCGACGATATCGAGATCGCTGCTGATCATGATGACCTTAGGCTCGGCCATTGGTGCTATGCTCCGTGACTCGACGTAGCGCCGCGATTCCTTTTTCCAGGTTAAGCGCCGTTAATACCTGCGGAAGTTCAAGGCCTAGTTCGACGAGGGTGATGGCGACGGCTGGTTGTAGGCCAGTGATCACGACTTTCGCGCCCATCAGGTTGGACATTTGCGAAATATCGTTGATCAAACGCCCGACGAAGCTATCGAGCACGTCGATCGCGGTCAGATCGAGAATCACGCCTTTGGACTTGGTTTCGTAGATTCGTTGCAGCAGGCTGTCTTTAAAATCCATCGCCTGAACGTCGTGTAGCGCCGTTTGGATCGACGCAATCAGAAAATCCTCAATCTTGAGAATTGGTATACGAATGATCTCCACATAACCTCCATACGTCGCCGAGTTCAGGCAGCGAATGTTATGCGTGCAAGATTATAAGATAAGATGAGAGGGTTTATAACTTGAACGAACGTATTATACGAACGTGAGTATAGCCCCGCAAATAGCCCGTTGCTCCCCTGCCCGTGTATGACTCGTGGCAGCCGACGAGTAGCACGCTCCTCCAGTCTCCCTCTCCGTTCCTCCGTAACCACGCCGGCCTTATCCCGCATCCGGCGGCGCTTCCGCATCGGGCACATCGGCAGGATAGCGCCAGGACAGCCGCTCGGCGATCGTTGCCTCGAAGCCACGCCCGGTGGGCTGGTAGTACCGCCGCCCCGCTAAGTTCGGCGGCAGATGCTCCTGCCGGACCTGAGCGTCGGCGAAATCGTGGGCATATTGGTAGTCCTTGCCATAGCCCAGGTCTTGCATCAAGCCTGTCGCCGCGTTGCGCAGATGCAGCGGCACCGGCTCGTTGCGCGTCTCTTCCACATCCTTGAGCACCCCGCCATAGGCCCGATACACGGCGTTGCTCTTGGGAGCCTGGCACAGATAGACCACCGCCTGAGCCAGCGCCAGCTCGCCTTCGGGCTGTCCCAGAAAATGCACTGCCTGCTGCGCGGCGATACACTGCGGCAGCGCTAGCGGCTCGGCCAGCCCGATGTCCTCGACCGCCATCCGCACCACGCGCCGTGCGATATACAGCGGATCTTCGCCGCCGCGCAGCATCCGCCCCAGCCAGTAGAGCGCGCCATCGGGATCGCTATCGCGCACCGACTTGTGCAGCGCCGAGATCGCGTCGTAGTGCAGCTCGCCCGCTTTGTCGTACTGCACATGGCGGCGCTGATAGGCCTCGACGATCGCGTCGGCGTGGAGCGCCCGCCGCCCGGCCTCGTCGGGCGCCGCCGACAGCGCCGCGATCTCCAGCGCGTTGAGCGCCGCGCGCGCGTCGCCGTTCGCCAGGTTGATCAGCAGCACCCGCGCTGCGTCGGCCAGATCCACCCGCAGCGCCCCAAGGCCGCGCTCGGCGTCGGTCAGCGCGCGATCCACGATCATCCCGATCGCGTCGTCGCTCAGCGCCTCCAGCGTGATCACCCGGCAGCGCGACAGCAGCGCGCCGTTGACCTCGAACGAGGGATTTTCGGTCGTCGCGCCGATCAGGATCAGCGTGCCGTCTTCGACATAGGGCAGGATCGCGTCCTGCTGCGCCTTGTTCCAGCGGTGGATCTCGTCGACAAACAGCACCGTCCGCTCGCCGTACATCCCCTGGCGCTGCTGAGCCTCTTTGATCACCTTGCGCAGCTCGGCAACGCCCGCGCTGACCGCCGACAGTTGCTCGAAGTGGGCGCTGCTGGCCTGCGCCAGCAGCCGCGCCAGCGTGGTCTTGCCGCTGCCGGGCGGTCCCCACAAGATCATCGAGAAGAGCGCGCCGCGCTCCAGCGCCCGTTGCAGCAGCCGCCCGGCTCCCGCGATACGCTCCTGCCCGACGAACTCGTCTAGCATGCGTGGGCGTATGCGCGCTGCCAGCGGTGCAGACCGCTCCTGATCCGACTGGGCCGCATGAGCAAATAAATCCATGGCTTTTCTTTCGTCGCTACCCGCAGCCAGCGCTGCCCCTGATCCAGGCGCGGCCAGCCGCTGCCCGATCCGCTGCCCGGATCGCCCATCCAACGGCTTATCATCATATCATGAGATCGAGATAGACGCTGAGGATGATCGAGAGAAGGCTCACCTGCCGCGTGCGCCAGCGAAGCACTGCATGGGCTCAGCACTTGCCCGCCGCGTGGTCTTGCTCATGAGGTTGAGCCAGGATTCATCGGGAGCATCACATAAAACGTCGTGCCCTGGCCGGGCGCGCTCTCCAGCCAGATCCGACCGCCATGCCGCAGCACGATCTCGCGGCTCAAGTACACGCCAAGGCCCAGGCCGCTCGTCGCCGTCGCCGTATTGGCCCGATAGTAGCGCTCAAAGACCTTCGCCTGCACCTCCGGCGACATCCCGACGCCTTGATCGCGTACCGCGATTACAACATGCTCGTCGCTGCCGGACTCTAGCCAGACCTCGACGGTAATCAGCGTTCCGACGGCGCTGTAGCGCGCGGCGTTCGAGAGCAGGTTGGTCAAGACCTGCTGGATGCGCAGTTGATCGCAGAGGATTTCGAGGTGCGGCGGGCCGTCGAACACAAACTGATGGTTGGCATCGCCGATGCTGATCCGGTCGATGCTGGCCTCGATCAGGCCGATCAGATCGACTCGCTGAAGGTACAGCTCAAGCTGGCCCGAGTCGAGCCGCGACACATCCAGCAGATTATCGACCAGCCGAACCAGATGCTCGATCTGCCGCGAGAGCATCTGAATACCACGACGATCGCGCTCGGTCGTGCTCTGGTCGTTCAGCGCGCGCTGCACCAGCAGATCGGTATAGCCTTTAACCGCCGCCAGCGGCGCGCGCAGCTCATGTGCGGCCACGGCCACAAACTCATCGCGCACGGCGTCGTACCGCTTGTAGGCCGTCACATCGCGGATCACGACCACCGCGCCATCGATCGTGCCGTCGTCGGCCAGCAGCGGCGCGCCTGAGCAACTGATAAACAGCTCAACGCCCGCGCCGACGGTGATGCTCAGCTCGTAGTTTTGGTAGACCTCGCCGCGCAAGCTCCGCGCCAGCGGCGTCTCCTCGATCGAGAGCGGCTGCCCATCGATCGTCCGCATCGCCAGGAGGCGCGTCAGCTCGGCGAGCGACGTACCGACTTCAAGATGCTGCCCCAGGAGCGTCTGCGCCGCGTCGTTCGACAGCACCAGATAGCCCCTGCGGTCGCAGATGATCACGCTCTCGGCAATCGAGGCGATCACGCCCGCAAGCTGTCGCCGCTCGCGCTGGCTGGCGTTATACAGCTTATGGTTGGCGACGGCGATACCGATCTGATTGCCGATCGCCAGCAGCGAGGCCCAGTCAAGGCGCGGCTCGTTGTCGATCTTCAGCGCGATCACCAGCACCCCGACAACGGTACCACCGGCCAGCAGCGGCAGCAGCGCCACCGCGGCGATTGTGATCGGCAGCGACGAGGCCCATGCATGCCCGACTCGTAGCGGCTGCACGCTCGGCTGGCCGGAGCGGATCACCTCGGCGCAGGGCGTGTTCTCCAGCGCAAAGCGCACGCCGGGCGCAAACGCCGCAGCAGGCAGCTGATAGCTCACCGCCACCTCGACCATGCCGTCATCGCTCAGCAGCACCATGCCGTTCTCGGCTCCGACGACATAGAGCGTCACCGAAAGCGCCTGCTCTAGCATCTGTTGAATATCAGAGGCGTTGGTGATCGCCGTCACCACCGCATCGAATGCCTGTAGCCGCCGCTGCTGCGCGCTCATCTCGGTATAGATCTGGGCATTGCGAAACATCACCGCAAGCTGATCGGCAAAGACCTGCAACAGCGGCAGATCATCGTGGCCTGGCCCGGCGCTCGGATTGGTGTAGAACAGTTCCAGCGCGCCAACCGGGATCGAGCCAAGGTACAGCGGCAAGCAAATGATCCGCAGCGTCGATGGAAGCAAAGCAGCAAGCTGCGCGACGATCACGGCATTATTAGGATCGAGCGTGTGCTGATAGTGGAGCAGCGCGCCGCGACCTTCGATCACGCGCGGCTGGCGTGCGGCAACGCACTCGCCGACATGGCCCTCGTACAGCCGCAGCGCAAGCTGGTCGCGCGATGCTGGATCGAGCGCCGGGATATGGGGCTGACCATACACCGCCGCCAGCCGCAGCCGCTGCTCGAAGCGGTCGAAGAACCACAGCACCGCCTTATCGACATCGGGCACCGTCTGGGCGATCGTCCGAACCACAGCCTCGGCAAAATCCTGGGATTCCAGCTCCGCGCCGATCAGCGCGGACACTCGAAACAGCGTCAGCATGAGCCGGTTTTGGGCCTGTAGCTGCGCCAGCGAGGACTCATCCGTGAGCGCTGCGGCCTGATCGTGGATGTGCAGGCGTTCTTCCATGGCTAGCCTCGTGCGCACGCAGGAGTGGCAGAGCCGCGCCCAGGCGATTGCATCGCGCCCGTTCGATCACACAGCATCGGCATGCGGTCGTCGGTCGAGCGACGCAGCGACGCGCGACCATAGCGCTTACGAGCTACGGCGGATAATACGAAGCATGGATTGATCGATATTTGACTGCTCGTACGCATGATCAGCACGCCTGCCATGATTGTTTCACCGCCACCGCGCTCTACGACCGAGGATGATATTAAGGATTATACCATGTCCAGGGTGCAAGCCTCAGCCAGGAGCCAGCGCTTAAACGCGCCAGCGCAGGCAATCGCCTGCGCTGGGGCTGCGTAGCACGGTTGCGTTACCGCTGCTTGCGCTTCTTCTCGCGCCGCGCCTCACGCCTGGTTGTGGTAGCCACGGGACGCGGCGGGCGCTCAGCGCGTGGTGTTGTGGGTGTACCGTTGGCCGGATAGGCCCGCGCGCCACGCGAAACGCCACGCACGCTCCGGGCCGGACGAGCCGCCGCGATCTGGGCCGGCAACTTGCTGTTGTAGGCATACATGGCGTAGCCCAGGTAGCCCAGCGAGGCCAGACCGACCAGATACATCCACAGCCGAATGTCAAAGGGCGCTACTTGAAAGTAGTTGAGCGTGAGAACGACCAGACCAAGCACACCGAGCACGGTTACGACCAGCGCAAACTGCCGACCAAATCGATACCGCACCGGATTCGAATCACGCCATCGAGTCAGCAGGTAGACGCCTGTTGCGAGCAGCACCAACCAGAACAGACCGGTGGCCCAGCTGACGCCACCAAACTCTGGATCTGATTGGATAAAAAAATTGATAAAATCGCTCATGCAGATACGCTCTCCAAGTGGAATCTGGACGAGGGCTTCAAAGTCAAACGATTATACCAGCGCCGCTCATTGGGCGTCAAACCTCGGCGGCGCGATCAGGAAGGAGCTTACCAATCAGCATGCCACGCGAATATCCAGAACATCCGATCATCGGCGTCGGGGCGGTGGTCTGGCGCGACGACCGAGTGCTGTTGATCCGGCGGGGTCGACCGCCGCTGCTGGATGAGTGGAGTCTGCCGGGCGGGCGGCAGGAGATCGGCGAAACCGTGGCCGAGGCGGCGCGGCGCGAGGTGTACGAGGAGACTGGCATTGACATCGAGGTCCGCGACGTGGTCGCGGTGGTCGATCTGATCGACCGCGACGCCGACGGGCGGGTGCGCTTCCACTACACGCTGATCGATCTGCTGGCCGAGTGGCGCGCTGGCGAGCCTGTCGCCGCCGACGATGCAGCGGCGGTGGTGTGGGCCACGCTCGACAAGCTGGCACAGTACACGGTATGGAGCGAGACTGAGCGCGTGATTCGCCTCGCGGCGGAGCGCAGAAAGGCATACGATCATGCGGATTAATCAACCGGCCCACTGGCCGACGACGATCGATGAGGCGCTGGCGGTGCAGCAGGAGCTACGCTCGCAGATCGTCACCGAGGATCGCCTAGGGCCGATCCGCTGGGTCGCGGGCGTTGACGTGGGCTTCGAGGAAGACGGGGCGATCACCCGCGCCGCCGTGGCGGTCTTAAGCCTGGACGATCTCCAGCTTCGCGATCAGGCGATCGTGCGCCGCCCGACGACCTTTCCCTATATCCCAGGATTTTTATCGTTCCGCGAGGTCCCGGCGCTGCTGGACGCGCTTGGTAAGCTGAGCACCACGCCCGATCTGCTGCTGTGCGACGGGCAGGGCTTGGCTCATCCCCGGCGCTTTGGGCTGGCCTGCCACCTGGGCCTGCTCGCCGACATCCCCGCGATCGGCGTAGCCAAGTCGCTGCTGATCGGCACCCATGCGCCGCTGCCCGACGAGCGCGGATCGTGGCAGCCGCTCAACGATAAGGGCGAAGTGATCGGCGCGGTGCTGCGGACGCGGGTAAAGACTCGCCCGCTCTACATCTCGCCCGGCCACCGCATCAGCCTGCCCACGGCGATCGAGTACGTGATGCGCTGCACACCAAAGTACCGGCTGCCCGAAACCACCCGCTGGGCACATAAGCTGGCGTCGGGATAGCCGCAGCGCAGCGGCAATGACGCAACCGACAAGAAAATTGCAAGATTTTGACCTCTTGCATTTGCCTATGCGATGGACTATACTAGGACCGTGGTACTTGGCTAGGCCCCCGCGAATAACCCAAATGACGGTTTCCTGTTCCCCCAGAACTGGTCCTCACCACCATCGCAGGTCTATCTTAGTCGTCCACACGGGTTTCTTTCACTCAGGAGAGCTCGACGTGAGCTTCGCAGACAAGACTCTGACGTGCCGGGACTGTGGCACGGAGTTCACCTTCACGGCAGGCGAACAAGAATTCTACGCACAAAAAGGCTTCGACAACGCCCCAACGCGCTGTCAGAACTGCCGCCGCGCGCGCAAGTCGCAGCGCAACGATAGCTACTCCAGCGAGCGATCGTATGGCAGCAGCTACAGCAACAGTTACAGCAATGGTGGAGGATACGGCGGGGGAGGCGGCTACACGCAGCGCGAGCGCGTTCAGCACGAGACGACGTGCTCGCAGTGTGGACGGACGACGACAGTTCCATTTGTACCGCGCGGCGATCGGCCCGTGTACTGCAACGACTGCTTCTCACAGCAGCGCGGCTCGCGCGGCCCAAGCCGTGGTGGTGGCGGTGGTGGCTACAACCGCTACTAGCTGACGAGCAACACATGTGCGCACCGGCTGAGATCATATGATCTCAGCCGGTGCG
>DASUTC010000120.1 GCA_036374795.1 Herpetosiphonaceae bacterium | reverse complement strand
GCGGTGCTCGCCAACCTGCCCCGGGAGTACGTCGAGGGCACGCTCGGCGTCGACCCGGAGACGCTGCTCGCCATCCTCGGCATCGCGGTGATCCTCGGCCTGTTCCTGTACCTGAGATTCTTCCTGTTCGTGGCGGTGGTGCTGCTCATCGCCGGCGCCAACATGCCCGACCAGATCGCCGAGGGCCTGAACATCTCCAAGATCCCGATCATCCTCGCGCTGGTCGCGTTGGTCGGGGTCGGCGTCGTGAACCAGATCGTCAGGCTCATGCCGACCGGCCTCGAACCCAAGCCGAAGGAAAAGAGCGCCGAAGGCATCCGCGCGCTCTTTTATGCAATCGAGAAAAACAATCTCGTGTACGCGAGTAAAGTGCTGTCGATGAACTTCGATCCGAACCTGCGCCACGAGAACGGCTACACGCCGCTGACTTACGCAGCGATGCGCGGCAGCCTGCCCATGATCGAGCTCCTCCTGCGAAACGGCGCCGATCCGGCGCAGACCACGACGGAAGGCGACAGCGCAGTCGAGCTTGCGCTGCGCTTCAACCATGGCGACGTGGCCGAAGCGCTGAAGAAGGCGCGCCGCGCCCCTGAGCTGTGGGTCATTCGTTGTCTCCAAGATCTGAAGACAACGATCACGCGCGGATTCAAAGCGTTCGCACACTTGATCGATAGCGGCCTCAAGCAGCGTTACCCAGGGATGGGGTGTCCCCAGTGAGCAGAGCGCGGCCTGCTCCGCCAGGTGCTGTGCCTGATCGATCTGTCGTCGATCGAGCGCCACATGCGCTTTGAGGCATAGCAGTGACACATCCAGGGTATCAGCGGGCAATGAGGCAAAGGCACGTTCGAGTGCTTCCAGATGTCCGCGCATATACAGATGCTCGCCGGCATCGTTCAAGATGCGGCGGGCACAGGGAAGATCAGCGACGCTCATGCACAGGTCAAAAGCCGACGACCATTGGCCCTGTCGCGCTAAATCTGCTGCCACGCGCAGGCTCAGAGCGCGGAACCGGGCTGGATGGGCAAAGCGCAGGCGGTGCTGGAGGAGCTCGCGAAAAAGTGGATGCTGACGAAGGACTCCCGGCGCGATCTCGGTAATGAAGAGCCGATGGGCCAGGACGTATTCCAGCATCTTCCACGAGTCGGTGCGCTCAAGCAGCATATTACAGCGCTCGACCGTCAGCTCTTCCAGCATGGACGATTCGATCAGAAACTGCTGGATCTCTGGTGGCTGCTGATCAAGCACTTGTTCTGCAAGAAAGTGATGCGCAGGACGGCTCATGACGGTGCGGGTTGCGACGATCGCACCAACATCACCATTCGTTGTTTGCAGCGCCAGGAGAATCCCGGTTAGCCAGCCATCGCTTTGCGTGACTAACCACTCCGTATCGGCTGGCGTGAAGTTGGTAATCCCCTCAACGGCAATCACTGCGGCAAGCTCCTCGGCTGAGAAGCGCAGCTGCGTTTCATTGATGCTGAGAAACTGCCGCCGCGCCGCTAACAGCATCTGGTTTGGCAATGAGGGGTGGGATCGTGATGCCAGAAGAATATGGCTGTTGGGGCATCGTGAAAGGATCGTCGCGATCAGATCGCTAATCGCAGGCACCTTATCGACGAGATGCCAGTCATCGAGACACAAGACGAAGTCGCTCTGGATCGTGTTGAGTTCATGGATCAAGCTTTCCACAACCACGCTAAACTGGTGTCCGTCGCCCTGGAGCAGTTGCAAGGTGTGCATGACACTCCCTGGAAAGCGATGCTCAACGGCGGCGGTGAGATAGAGCAGAAATCCCCAGGGGTCAGAATCATAGGCATCAAGCGTGTACCAGCAGAGTGGGAGCGGCATCATATGCGCCAGGTCGATCAACAATGATGTCTTGCCGTATCCGGCAGGTGCCACGAGCGCAATCAGCTTCCGCTGTGTAATCTTTTGCAATGTCTCTATCAGGCGCGGGCGCAACACCAATTCCGGAGGACGCTGTGGGGTGTAGATTTTATGCGGCAGATCGACCATAGATCTCCCCTTTGGAAGTTGTATGCAGTGTTGTGACGTTCATCAGGTCGTACCTTGGTATGCGTAGATCAAAAGGTAGAATGGAGTATTCACCTCGTCGAGTGAGGAACTGATCAAAGCTAGATGTGAATCAGCACGGTCGTCACATCTAGCGTTATGCCACGCTCAATTGATGTATCAGCACCTGAGCCAGCTCGGCTTTTAGCGCTGATGATGTTACCGACGAGGGTTGTATGCCCATCACGGGTGGGTGCGTTGGTGGACCCTTAGAGGCAGGTATGGTCTAGTGGCTTGCAGACCATGCAATGAACGATTGCTAAAGTGTGTAGCTGTATCTGATCATGACTGTTCCAGCGAGACGGCGTGCGGCATTGCCCGCCGTGAAGGTTTCTTTCGTACATGCTATCGCACGTGTATTGAACCGGCGCGGTTCGCTACCATCACCACCACAGAGGAAAGCTCCAGCGAGATGCTGGAGAAACAAGCGTTTGTGGAGTTGATCAACAGGGCTGACGCACAAACGGCTTGGAGAGTCCTATGCTTGCTGACTCTGCCCAGGCCACGCAAGAGGCGTGCGATGTGCGGTGGAAGATCGAGCGACGGCACCGCGAAGGCAAAGACGTGGCGAGACTGAAGCAGTGCCAAGGTCGCACAGCCCGTATCCCACATGATCCTAGCGGTCATACCTTGCTGTCCGAGTGCGACTCACAGCAGCGGAAGCGCAAACCGGTCGCGCCGTGGATGAGATCAACCCTCGCCTGCTGGACGACGACCCCGTGCAGCAACTCCAAAGCCTGTCGCTCAAAATGGTTCGGCCTATGTCCTCATTAAGTTGTCGTAACGCTGTTTTCAAGAGGAAGATTAGCAATAAATTTTATTTAAACTACTATATAGCCTAATAGGAGTCATTTGGTCAAGTTTAAGGCGTAGGCCAATGCTCTACCAAAGCCGACATTCGAGAACCATCAGCTGATAGTACTTTTATCATATTGTACGCACGAATGAGCGGCCTCCAACATAGCGCACGTGATCCACCACCCGCACCATTTTGCGGGCTGTTGCCTCCGCCGCCTATTGGGTCCAGCTTCGCCCAGTCCATGTTGGCTCAGAATGGATCTTACATTCGGCAATATTGGTAGCGGTCAGTGCTATTCACCGGGATGATGCGTGCACGATGCGGCTTCGGGCATGTCTTCCTTTAGAAAATCATCACATGCGGGTTGGAGAGGAGAAAACCAAGTCATGGGGAGTCAAACATAGCAGGTTCATTCAAACATAGCAGGGAAAATAACAGCAGGGAAAATAACAACAAAAAAAGCCCTGTGCGTATAGCACAGGACTCTTTCTTTAAGGAGGGCATCCCCGAAAGGCTACTTTGTAACCTCTGCGGTGATGCCCGTACGCATATCACTCATGGGCATCACCTCCTTCATCCCTAGACGGTTTGAGTGTCGCTTGGATGGGGCGAACACGAGGCGTATTGTACCAGCCACAGTAGTGCCTGTCAAGGGGTGGGCGTGAGACTTTCGTCGGATTCGGCGGTAGGCGTGAGCAGCGTTGGAATAGTCAACTGCTGACCGACTTCGATCTTATTCGGATCGGCGATGCTGTTGAGCGCCATGATCTCATCGACCGTCGTCTCGAAGTTATCGGCGATCTTACCGAGCGTATCGCCCGGCCTAACCACGTACAATCCAGCCGGTGTCGGAGTTGGAATGCTGCGCATCGAGTATGCCGTCTGCGTAGCGCCGACATCCTGCGTCGGCGCTGGCGTCAGCCGCACGACCGGCTGTACCGTCGGACGGCCCTCAAGCACAGCGCCGCCACAGGCGACGAGCGCGGGCGCGAGCGCCGAGATCAGCAGGCGGAGCCAGAGCCGCTTGTACCACGTCAATCGTTGCATCGTCCTATATTCGGGGCTAGCTGGTATGGGTCGGTGGCGCGTGCTCGTTGCGATCATCGAGCATATCGGGTTGCTCTTCGAGCGCGGGATCGGCTTCTGCGCGCTCCTGCGCACACTGCCAGGCGCTCCAGCGAGCGCGCAGATCGGCGAGCGCGCGGCGGGCTGGCAGCACGCGACCGTCGTGCAGCAGCACGACCGCCTGTATATCCGTCGGCACCCGTCCGTAATCATGCAGGATGCGGCGATCCCATACCGGCTGATAGACCAGCAATGCGCTAATCATGCTCAACGGCACCAGCAGACCATCGTAGCCGAGCCATAGGTCGTGCTGCGCTGTAGCATCGCTTCCAGCTTCAGATCGCTGATTCACCGCCGCCTCATCCTCCACTGTATCGTCATCTTGGGGAACACTCCCAAACCCCCGGCCTGACGGCGGCCTCACCACCGCCTAATCCTCCGCTGTATCGTCATCTGCCTTGAGATCGGTGCTGATCGCTTCAACCTCCGTCAGCTCTGGCAGGAGCTCGCTGACATCTTCATCTCCAAAGGAGATGCCAAGGCCGCGCGCCGTGCGGACCATCTCATCATCGATCGGCACATTCTTGACTTTACCGGCGCACTCGATCATCGGGATCGTCGTGATGATACCACCGCGCAGCACCACGACCTCGCCGTAGCGCCCCTCGGCCAGCTCGCGCACCGCCGCAGCGCCAAAGCGCGTTGCCAGGATGCGATCGTACGGCGTGGGCTCGCCGCCGCGTTGCAAGTGGCCCAGCACAACCACCCGGCTATCTTTGCCGGTGCGCTTGGCAACCTCGTTTGCCACATAGGAGCCGATCCCGCCCAGCGTGCCGGTTGTCGACTGGTAGATCTGCTGGCCGCCTTTTTCAACCGCGCCCTCCGCGCAGACGATGATCGAGAAATTCGATCCCTGAAAATCGCGGCTCATCACCTTGGAGGCGACCGCCTCGGTGCTGAAAGGGATCTCTGGGATCAAAATAATATCGGCGCCGCCGCCCAGCCCTGAGTGCAGCGCGATCCAGCCTGCATCGCGGCCCATCACCTCCAGGACCATCACCCGATCGTGGCTGGCCGCCGTGGTATGCAGCCGATCCAGCGCCTCCGTCGCGACCGTCAGCGCGGTATCGAAGCCGAAGGTTCTATCGCTGCCATACAGGTCGTTGTCGATCGTCTTGGGCACGCCGACGGCACGCACGCCATACTTGGCTAGCTCGCTGGCAATCCCCTGGCTACCCTCGCCGCCGATCACCACCAGCGCATCCAGCCCCATGCGGCGCATGTTCTGCGCCAGCTCCTTATAGGGCGCCGGATCGCGCTGGATCTTGCCATCGACCTCGATCGTCCGAAAATGCCCCTTATTGGTCGTGCCGAGAATCGTACCGCCCCGCGACAAGATCCCGCGCACATCCTCGACGCCCATGTTGCGAATATGCGGCGGTGTCAGCAGCCCTTCAAAGCCGTCTTCGATCCCGATGACCTTCCAGCCATACTCGATCTCTGCCGTTTTGACGACCGCACGGATCACCGCGTTCAAGCCAGGCGCATCACCACCGCTGGTCAACATGCCGATGCGGCGAATGGGAGCTGCCATAGGTATCTCCTCCCGTTTACGATATTCTACGTGCCTATCGGTCAAACGGTGGTGCGCTGTTAAGATGCACGCCACAAATGCAACGGGCATTCACACGCGCGAACCCCCATTGGTTTGCTTGGCTGTAAGTCTATCACAACGGGCTGAAATGCTCCAATTCGGACTTGAGCGCAATGAGAAAGGCATCGGCCTGCACGTGTGTGACACAGCGGGCGTCGTAGGCCAGCGTGGCGATCACGAGCGGACGGATCACGATCGTATCGCTCTCTCGGCCCTCCAGCACATATGGTCGGCGCTCGACCGCGCCAATCGTGAGCACCGCGCCCTGAGCCGCCGAAACAATCGCATGACGCCAGCGCGTCGTGCCCTCCTCGCAGATCGTGAAGGTCGCGGCGCTGACCTGCGCCGGTACATCGTCCGCTGGCTGTCGGCTGCCAATCGCGCGGGCCAGACCTTGCAGGCTCAGATCGGCGGCATCGGGGATCAGCCCTATCGTGCTGTTCGCGCCCTGGCCTGCCGCCAGCGCCAACCGAACCCGCCCGCGCACGATGATGCCCTCATCGCTCCAAACGCTGTTCAGCAGCCGGTGCTTGGTCAGCGCCGCGACCGCCGCATGAGCAATGCAGGCGGTGATCGTCAGATCGATGCCGCGCCTGGCAAGCCGCGCCCGGTGCGCTTCTACGTAGGCGATAACCCGGCTCAGCTCCACCTCGACCGCCGTGAGCGCGTGCGGGATGCTGCTCTTGTCCTGCACAAGCTGAGCCGCCATCGCGCGCTGTGCGTCGGTCAAGGCCACCTGCTGCGGCGCGGCCTTGCTCGTAGGCGGAGTCTGAGCGGCGGGCATCTCATCAATCGCCGCAGGCGTTGCCGAGCGCGGCGCGGTGATCGTCGCCTCGGTAGGAATGTCGAGCGAGAAGCACGAGTTGAAAGCGGGCTGCGCTCCCGCTCCCACACTGGCCGGCGCTACCAGCGCAAACACATCCCGGCGCGTGATCGCGCCGCCGGGTCCGGAGCCCGCGACCGCCGCCAGATCGAGGCCATGCACCGCCGCGATCTTCCGCGCGACCGGCGTGACGCGCGTAACTCGTCCGTTGGTCGTCGGCTCGGCAGCCGACTCTGCGGCGGCTCCACGCAGACGCACCAGTGCCGCGCCGACCGCAATCGTCGAGCCGGGCTGCGCCAGGATCTCGCCGATCGTGCCCGCAGCCGTCGCCGGAACATCCCACTCGCAGCGGTCGCTGCGCACGACAACCAGCGGATCGCCGACCTCGACCGGATCGCCGATCTGCCTGTAGTAGCGCTCGATCGTCACTTCAGCAACGGCGTCGCCGAGCTGTGGTAAGGTGATTTCCATACGGTGAACCAAAGAACAAAGAACCAAGAACAAGCCGAGAACCAAGAACCAGGGATCGAGAACCGAGAGCCGAGAACCAGGGATCGAGAGCCGAGAGCCGAACAAAAGAACAAAAGAACAAAAGGTTCAACTTCGTTGTTCCCTTGTTCTCTTGTTCCCTTGTTCCCTCGCCCTGCTACCTGCCGGTCTTCTGCTTGACCGCATCGGTCAGCGCTGGCAGAATCTCGTTGACATCGCCCACGACGCCGTAGGTCGCCACCTTGAAGATCGGCGCTTCCGGATCTTTGTTGATCGCGACGATCGTGCCGGAGTTGCGCATGCCCGCGAGATGCTGGATCGCGCCGGAGATGCCGCACGCCACGTAGAGCTTCGGCGAAACCGTCTTGCCGGTCTGTCCCACCTGCCGCTCGTAGGGCACCCAGCCCGCATCGACAATCGCGCGCGACGCGCCGTACGCGCCGTTGAGCGCCTGCGCCAGCGCCGGGATCAGCTTCTCGTAGTTCTCGGGCGAGCCCAGGCCGCGCCCGCCCGACACAATGATCTGCGAGTCGGCCAGGTTGACCGCGTTGGTCTTCTCCGCGACCTTGACCACCTTCATGCGCGCGCCGGTCTGTGGCGCCTGGCCGCGCACGATCTCGCCCGTGCCGCCGCTCGCGGGCTGTGCCTCGGCGGCAGCCTGGCGGCGCAGCGAAATGATCGCGATGTCGCTGTTGAAGCCCAGCGTGTTGATCACATTCGCGCCGTGCGATGGCCGCGTTGCGACGATCTGGCCGTCGCGAACCGTCGCGTTGGTACAGTCGGGGCCGAGGCCGGTATCAAGCTCCGCCGCCAGCGCCGCCGTGAAATCGCGCATCTGAAGCGAAGAGCTGGTCAGCAGCGCCCTGGGCTGATGCTCCTTGATCAGCGCCGCCGCCGCCGTAACGAACGCATCCGTCGTGTAGTGCTCAAGCGCCGCATCCTCGACGACATACGCCTTCGACACGCCATACGCGAAGACACGATCGGCGATCTGCGGCGCCTGCGGATTGAGGATCAGCGCCGCGACCTGACCGCCGCTGGCCTCCGCCAGCTCACGCGCCTTGGTAATCAACTCTTTGGTCGAGGCCGTCAGGTCGCCGCCCGCCGCCTCGACCGAAAACCAGATTTCGTTTGCCATTGTGTATCCTCGATCAGCAGCCGGGGCCGGACACTCGACACGTTCCAGCCCGTGGCCGCGCTTATTGTTTAGATTACCTGACCGTTTACCAGCGCCTCGACCAACTTCTGCGCTTTTTCCTGCGCCGAGCCACCCTCGATCATCGTGCCCCTGGGCCGTGGCGGCGGCGGCACGCGATCCAGGTAGGAAACCTTCGGCGTGAGGTCGCCGCTTGAGATGCCGAGATCGGCCAGCGTGTAGCGCGGAATGTCGGCCTTCTGCGCCTTCTTGATCTTGAGCAGCGAAGGATAGCGCGGCTGATTCAGATCCTTGACCGTCGTCAGCACCGCCGGAAGGCTGGCCTCGACCGTCTCGACCGTCGTCTCAAGCGCGCGGTCGGCGACGACACGCCTGGCGCTCGCGTCAAGCTCGAGGACCTTATAAACGTAGCTCAGCACCGGAATGCCGAGGTAGCGCGCCAGCGCCGGGCCGAAGACCGCCGTCTCGTCGTCGGTGGATTGCTTGCCGCAGAAGATCACGTCGGCATCGCCCAGCTTCTTAACCGCCGCCGCCGCAACCTTGGCCGCGCCCAGCGAGCCGATGTCGGCCAGCGCCGGATCGTTGATCAGGATCGCCTGATCGGCACCCATCGCCAGCGCCTTGCGCAGCGAGTCGATGCTCTCCTCGCCGCCGATGGTGATCACCGTCACCTTGCCGCCACTCTTTTCCACCTGAAGCAGCCCCTCTTCGAGCGCGTACTCGTCGAACAGGCTGATGATCGGCTCGATGCCCGATGCGTCGATATGTTTGTCCGCAGTGATCTTGACGCTGTTCTGCTGCGGAACTTGTTTGATGAACACAACTGCGTGCATAAAAACTCCTTAGTAAGAACAAGAAAACCGGGTGCCCTCCGGGCGCACAAAGGAACAAACCCGAATTGTTCTTTTGTTCCTTCGTGCCTTTGTTCTGTCGTTTGTCTATTCGCTCCACTCCGCGGGATCGTACGCTGGCAGCTCTTTGCGCAGCGGCCTGTTCTCGCGGAAGCCGAAGGCGAAATCGGCCTGCAACAGCTCTTGCAGCTCGCGGGTACCCTCGTAGATCACCGCGCCGCGTGAGTTGCGCAGGAAGCGCTCGACCGGATACTCGTCGGAGAAGCCGTACGCGCCGTGAACCTGGATCGCGTCGTCGGCGGACTCGAACGAGCTGACGGTGGCGTGCCACTTCGCCAGCGTCGTCTCGCGCGTGTTGCGCCGACCCTGGTTCTTCATCCAGCCCGCGCGATAGACCAGCAGCCGCGACGTGTCGAGCTTGCGCACCATGTGCGAGATCATCCGCTTGACAAGCTGGTGATCGGCGATCGGATGGCCGAACGTCTCGCGCTCCTGGGCGTACTTGATGCTGGCCTCAAGCGCCGCCTGAATCAGGCCGGTCGCGCCTGCCGCCACGGTGTAGCGCCCGTTGTCGAGCGCCGACATCGCGATCTTGAAGCCCTCGCCCTCCTCGCCCAGGCGATTCGCGGCAGGCACGCGCACATCCTGAAAGACGACGCTGCCGGTGTTGCCCGCGCGCACGCCGAGCTTGCCGTGGATCGGATGCGACGACACGCCCTCGAAGGCCCGCTCGACGATAAAGGCGGTCATGCCTTTGTGCTTCTTGGCCTTGTCGGTGTAGGCCACAACCAGGAAATGATCGGCGACATCGGAGAGCGAGATCCAGGTTTTCTCGCCGTTGAGGATGTAGTGATCGCCCTCCAGCCGCGCCGTCGACTGCATGCCTGCGACATCGGTTCCGGCGTTGGGCTCCGTCAGGCAGTACGCGGCCAGCTTCGTGCCCTGCGCCTGCGGCTTGAGATACTTCTGCTTCTGCTCCTCGGTGCCCCACTGAAGCAGCGCCATCGAGTTCAGGCCGGTATGGACGCTTAGCACCACGCGCAGGAACGTATCGACGCGCTCCAGCTCCTCGCAGACCACCGCCAGCGAGAGGTAGTCCATGCCTGCGCCGCCGTACTTTTCGGGAATGCAGATGCCCAAAAAGCCCAGCTCGCCCATGCGATTGAGGATCGGGCGCACATGCGACATGTCGCCGTCCTCGCGCGCGCCCTGGCGATCCCACGCGCGAATATGCGGCAGCACTTCGCGCTCGGCAAACTGGCGCACCGTCTGCCGTAACATCTCATGCTCCTCGCCGAGGAACATGTCATAATTAGCAGTGAAATCCATTGGATGCTCCTTATGTATTCCCAGCGGGCCTGCGCTGCTCTGGTATGGCGGTCCAGACGCCCAGCCTCAAGCCCTGATTTTTATCGTCGTGCAATACTTGTTGTACAACAGTATCCCAAAGCTTTTTTGATTCACCGAGACTCGGCTGCGGGTTGCGCCTGAAGCTCATCGTCATGAGATCACGAATAATCCCATCTAGCTTAATGCGCGGACGTTCAAAGCCCGGCCTCTCTGGATTGTACGGCTGGCACGGAAAGAAACTAAACATGCCTTCGCAGGGCTTGTCATACATCGCGCCGAAATACAATCGATTCGGGAGCGGCCCTGGTCCGCAATTGTTATCTTCCTCGTCTGGATCTACCTGACCGCTACCACAAACCTTGCTACCCGGAAAAGGCTCCTGATACCCTGGCGCGATCGTTATGTCCGCGTATGCTTGTGGAATCTGGCCTTTAAGCACCTTCTTGTAATTGGGTCGACAATGATCGATCCAGCGCTCGACGACAAAAACCGTATCAAGAGCGAATGTCCAATCAACCCGCGAGCCGAACAAGATCACCGAGCCGAAGTCGAGCCGGGTTAGCTGCGTGCTGCTGCGACCATGATTCATTTTCTGCTTGCACCACGTGTAATAAAAGTGGTCGCCAAAGACAAACGGATCGGTATTTTGCAATCCCTGGTACGATGTAGGCAAAACATAGTACGGCTCAAAAACATGGCGTGGCCCATGCGGCAGCGGCTCATCGATCGCCTGTACAACCTCCGCCTCCGGCTCCCACTCGCACCAGAAGACCAGATCATCCTCTTGTGGCGTGTCACCGGGATGCCCAAGATAGCGGCCCCTATTTTTGACAAAGGTCCGTTTATGCTCGCCTCGATTCCAAGATTTGCCGCTAGGGCGATCGGGCTTATGCTCCCCGCCCGGATGTGGAAATTGTACAAAGCAGAGCTTATCTTCCACCGCTCGACCTCACTCCTCGACCACACACGGGATCTGCTGCGTTAATGTTATGCCATTTCGCTCGATGGGACAACCGTAGGCATACACTTCGACGCCCGCCCGCGTCACGTCGCGCAGCGCATCGGCAAAAGCCGGATCGATCGCCCGATCCGGCGTGACAGCCATTGCGTTGGCGTGCTGCGCGACAAAGATCACGGCGGTGCGAACGCCCGCAGCGGCCAGCGCCGCCAACTCCATCAGATGCCGCCGTCCGCGCTCGGTCGGCGCGTCAGGAAAGCGCGCCACGCCACCGCACACATGCCCAACGCTTTTGACCTCGACATAGCACTGCCGCGCGCCGTCGGCCAGCAGAAAGTCGAAGCGGCTGCCGCCATGCCGCGCCTCACGCTTGATTGTGGTGTAGGCCCGGAACTGCGGCAGCGCGCCGGAGCGCAGCGCGTGCTCGATCAGCCGGTTGGGCAGATGTGTGTCGAGCGAGGACCACGCGCCGCCGGACCAGGCAGCCGCAACCTGATAGGCGGTTTTGCGTCCAGCGCCCGGCTTGTGGCCGACCAGCAGCGGCAGACCCGGCGCGAGCCAGACGAGCCGCCCGCGATCGGCGCAGTGCGCGGCGATTCGCTCTCCGGTGGCAAGCTGTGCCTCGACGACGAAGCGGTTAGGCCGTGCCAGAAAGGTCGCATCGAACAAGGACGCGCCGCCGACGAGCGGCACGCGCACATGATCCACGACCAACGCTTCCCCTTCCAGATTGGCTACTCCAGCGACCAAGCGGCGATCCTCAGGGCCTAGCGCCCCTGCCATTCGGGCCTGCGCTTTTCGAGGAACGCGCGCGTGCCCTCTTTGCAATCCTGCGTGACCGCCAGCTCGGCGAAGAGCGACGCCTCGTACATGTTCGCGTCGTCCAGGGCCATGTTCAGCCCACGATTGACGGCCTGCTTGATCGCGGCAATACTGAGCGGCGGCAGACTCGCCAGCTTTTGAGCAAGCTGTTTCGCGGCATCCATCAGCTCTGCCTGCGGATAGACGCGCTCGACAATCCCGATGCGCAGCGCCTCGGCGGCGTCGATCCGCTCGCCGGTCATCATCAGCAGCTTCGCCATGCCCGGCCCAACCAGTCGCGGGAGCCGCTGCGTGCCGCCCCAGCCCGGCATAATGCCCAGCGTCACTTCGGGCAGCCCCACCTGGGCATTCTCGCTGGCAAGGCGAACATCACAGGCCAGCGCCAGCTCAAGGCCACCGCCCAGCGCAAAGCCATTGATCGCGGCGATGATCGGCTTATCGAGATCGGCCATCGTGCGGCCCAGATCGTGCGAGCGCGTGGCGAGGATGCGGCCCTGCGTCGCGCTTTCAAGCGCCGCCAGCTCCCCGATGTCCGCGCCCGCCGCAAACGCCCGATCACCCGCGCCGGTCAGGATGATCGCGCGGATCGCATCGTCGGCGGCAAGCTCTTCTAGCGCGGCGTGGATCTCGCCCAGCACGCCCTGGCTCAGCGCGTTAAGCTGCTTGGGCCGGTTGATCGAGATGATCGCCAACGGGCTATCACGTTCAAGCAGGATATATTCGTAGCTCATGTTGCGTCCTTAGTTTCGAGTTTCAAGTTTCAAGTTTCGAGTTTCGAGTTACAGGTTTTCAGTTTTTAGCTCTCGCGCTTGTTCGCTTGTTCGCTTGTTCGCTTGTTCGCTTGTTCTTTCGCCACACCCTCGGCCTGACGGCCCCGGTTCTTCGTTTGTTCTTTGTTCTTCTATTCCTCATACTCATAGAAGCCCCGGCCCGACTTACGACCATAGTGACCGGCCAGCACCATGCGCTTGAGCAGCGGCGGCGGCGCGAAGCGCGCGTCTTTGAATTCATCGTACATGATATTTGCGATATAGTAGGTGGTGTCGAGGCCGACGAAATCGAGCAGCGTGAGCGGACCCATCGGATGGCCGCAGCCGAGCTTCATGCCCGCGTCGATGTCCTCGCGCGAGGCAAGGCCCTGCTCGTAGATGCGAATGGCGTCGAGCAGGAAGGGCACCAGCAGCCGGTTGACGATGAAGCCGGGCCGATCTTTAGCCTCGACCACCGTCTTGCCGAGCGATGCGCCAAAATCTTTGAGCGTGTCGATCGTCTCGTGCGAGGTAAGGATCGAGCGCACAACCTCGACCAGCTTCATTACGGGTACGGGATTGAAGAAATGCAGACCGGCGAAGCGCTCGGCGCGCTGCTTGACGGCAGCCATCTCGATGATCGTGAGCGACGAGGTGTTGGAGACGAAGATCGTATGCGGAGGACAGAGCGCGTCGAGTTCCTGGTAGAGCGCGCGTTTGGCGTCGAGCTGCTCGACGATCGCCTCGACGATCAGATCACAGTCGGCGAGATCGGCGAGCGAGGTAGTGCCCTGAAGGCGGCTGAGCGCCGCGTGTTTGGCATCTTCGCTGAGCCTGACCTTGGCGACGTCCTTGCTCAGAAAGCCTGCGATCCGCGCCAGACCGTGGTCGAGGTACACCTGCTCGGTTTCGCGCACGATGGTCTGATAGCCGGCTTGAGCGCACACCTGCGCGATTCCCGCGCCCATCAGCCCACAACCGACCACTCCAACCTTCTTGATCTCCATTGATCTCTGACTCCTCAGGTTTGCTTCGGCGGGGCGCATTATAGCACCAGGGCACGGCGTGCTGCAAACCGCAGGCACCCCAGCGGCCAGCTCGGAGGGAGGGCTGACCGCCGTTGTCTGCGTTGCAGATCTTTAATAATCGTCAAACCAGCAGGCAAAAAATAAAGATGAGTATAAAGTGCGCAATTTTGGAGAAGCCTGTCGACTCATCCAACGGTACGATAGAGCAAAATATCCGAGGCGCGCTGGATATGTAGTAAAGTGCGGCGGCTGTGATCGAGCCTATGCATCAGGAGCTCGATACCACCCAGGCGACCGCAGGAGATCTCAACCACAGGCCGGGGTAGCACATTGCGGTGTGTCCTTGAGCCATTTTCTCGTGCCCTCATGACGGCGTGGTCACGCTTTGAGTCCGGATTCAAAACCTTCGTGTCGGCCTACTCCCCTCAGAATCCGACCTGATGAAGCATGGTCGGACCTCAATCAACGACCGAATAGGGAGGCATATCATGGCGACGGCAGCGACAACTACTCCCGAATCTCTGGTGGCAGAAAAGTCTTATCCCCTCCGTGTTGCGCTACTGAGCGTGCTTATTGGGATCGTCATCAGCACGTTCTGGTCTGCGGCATTCGTGGATACCACCATCGGCGGCACGGTTGCCGATACCCTCTGGGGACCGCAGGCGCGCGAAGCAACCATCAGTGGAGCCGTAGCTGGTGCCTTGTATGCGCTAGTCACCGGCCTCGCGGGCACCTTTACCGCCTGTAACATTTGCGCCTTTAGCGCGATTGCGCCGCTGGCCGCCGATAAGCGCAGCGCGGGACAGACGCTCAAGCCTCTGCTGTATCTCTCAGCAGGCATGATCGTCGTCGCCGGGCTGTATGGCGCGATCGGCGCGCTCGTTGGTCCGAGCCTGCCGCAGCTTTCCGAAACCAGATTGGGTGATCCCGAAAACGGCATCCGGCTCCGCTCGCTTCAGTCGATGGTTGTCTTTGTCTCGATCGGCGTGATATACATTCTCTGGGGCCTGATGACCCTCGGCGTCATGCCCAACCCCTTCGCCGGCGTGGGCGCGCGCTATCCCTGGGCACGATCGGTCTTCATGGGAGCGACGATCGGCGCATTTCTGATCGGTCGACCGTATGGCCTCTTCCGCCACATGTTCGAGTACGCTGCCTCGACGCAGAACCCGTTCTTTGGAGCGCTGGCCTTTATCCTCCAATCGCTCGGCAACATCGTGCTGATGGTGGCGCTCTTCCTGCTCCTGATATACGGGACAGGTGGCCGCTTCGAGCGATGGCTACACGCCAAACCGGGCCGCGTCGCGATCGTAACGGCGGCTGCGCTGATTGTCGCGGGAACGTTCTTCGCTACCTATTGGGGTCCTCGGCTCCTGGCAAGAAACGGCCTCTTCTTCTGGCCCTACTGGGATTGGGAAACGTACACGCTGCTGTTCAGAGCACGGTAGCGAGCTACGCTCCATCTTTCAGACATGCTGGCAACAGAAGAAACGTTCTGTTGCCAGCACTGCTACGACAAGCCCGACACATGCCAGGCAGGTGGATGGAAGTCTTCGACGACTGAGTCGCTCGCCAGCGCTACAGATTCGATTTAAACAGCAGCCGGTTCGGCGTGTTCGGCGGGTTGCCGATGATCACGCCCGGCGTGGCGTTGCTGATGATCCAGTTATTCACCATCGCGGGCGTTGCGGCGGGATTATAGGCCAGATACAGCGCTGCGACGCCCGATGTGTGCGACGCGGCCAGCGACGTACCGCTGATGGTGTTCGTGCCGCCGGTGTTCGAGGTGGTGGTAATGCTGCCGCCAGGCGCGTACAGCTCGACGCATGGGCCGTAGTTCGAGAAGGACGCCCGATTATCGTTGCTGAGCGACGCGGCGATCGTCAGGACGCCGGACGCGCTGGCAGGCGAGTAGTTACACGCATCTGCGTTGCTGCTGCCCGCCGACACGACCACCGTGCGACCGGCGTTGACCATGTTGGTTGTCGCGTTGTTCACGCTCAAATTGACGCCGCCCATACCCAGCGTCACATTGACCACGGCTGGAGACACCGCGTTCGCGGCGATCCAGTTCATGCCCGCGATCACGCCGGAGATCGTGCCTGCGCCGTTGCAATCCAGCACCCGCACGGCGCGCAACTGGACGCCCTTGGCGACGCCATAGTTTCCGCTGCCGATCACGCCCGCCTGATAGGTGCCGTTACCATTGCAATCGCCGCCCGGATTAGGCGTGCCAAGCACATCATAGGCAATCGCGGCCCGCCCGCCAAACTCCCAGTGATTGAGATAGATGCCGGTATCAAGCAGATACACTGTTACGTTCGACGCCATGGTGTTAAACACATAGGTGCCGTTGAGCGGCAGATTGGGCTGATCGATCCGGTCCAGACCCCACTGACCACCGCTAACCGGCTGGGTCATCTCGATCGAAACTTCCTGATCCTGCTCGATGTACGCGACCCGCGGATGCTTCTGGAGCGCCCGCAACTGGCCCTGGCTCAGCGTCGCCGCGAAGCCATTCAGCGCGGCATCGTACACGTACTTGGGATGGGCGCCAACATCCGCCGCCACCGATCCTGCGTTAGCGCCTGCGCCATCCTTCAACACCACGATGTACTGGTCGGCGATGGCGTTCCGTGGAGCGGGGATGAATGTTGCCGACGCTGCCGCCGGAGCGCTCGCCAATACGCCGACCGACAGCATCAGAGCGGATACGAACAAGCCTGCGAAGCGTTTCATGCTGTCTAACCTCCGATATAGATCAGTAAGTCCAGCCACGTACCGCTAGCGAATCGCGAGCAGCCATAAACATCCCGGGCAGTTTATCGCTGCATCTGCTCGCAGCCCTGGCAGACACCACACGTTTAGAGAAGAATCGCAACCGATTGTCGGGGGATGCTATCGGTAGTGAATAGAGCTATTCACGTGTTGTAGCGCTGGGCGTACTTCGTAGCATACGTGATCGGACGAGATCAAATCTATCACGCGCAAAAGCAAAAGTCAATAAAAAGTTTAGTCGGCTACAGGGCTAGCGCAAAGTCGAATAGATCGGCCTATGCGCCTCAGCTACGGGCCAGCTAGCGGAGCGCGACATGTTTCATGAGGCATTCGCGTCAAAGAATCTATGACAACCGGTGACGCCACACGCTACTCCTGCCCAAACATTGGCTTCAGTGTTTCCCACGTAGCACCATCAACATCGGCGGCAAGCTCGGCTGCCTGAGCGTCGGTGAGCTGACTCCGCTTCCGTATCGTTTCCAATTCTAAGTAATCCAAGAATCGTACAAGTGCATCTCGATCGATTGTATTACGATTGAGCCGCACGACAATATCTGAATTTTCAACAGCAATGCTGTAAGCAGAGCTTGTCATACATCGTTCCCCCTGTAAAGGCATCTTTGATACAGCATACCACAAGCCACCTGATAGACCCTGAAGGCGCGCAGGGTAGATCTCCAGCAGCGGCCTAGCCTTTGAGGGATAGAGGATACAGTGGGCAGGTCGAGCGTCTGCCCATCATGCTAGCGGCTGGTGGTCAAGCGGAGCGTAGTTGTGCATGGAGCCATGGAGCAGAGGTGATCGGCCCCGCCCCAGCGCGTGAAACACAACCTAATCTTCCCGTCCCTCGCCAAACACCAGGCGTCCATGCTCAGGATGCTGCCCACGTAATCGCGCAATCAGTGCTGGCAGATACGGCAGCAGGAGCGCCGCAGCCGCGCACAGCAGGATGATCAGCGACAAAGGACGGGTGACAAACACCGCGAGATTGCCCTGGCTGATCGACAGCGCGCGCCGAAACTGCGCTTCTGCCAGCGGCATCAGAATGACGCCAAGCACTGTTGGCCCCACGGGAAAATCGTAGCGTCGCATGAAGAAGCCGACGACGCCGATCGCGTACAT
>DASUTC010000119.1 GCA_036374795.1 Herpetosiphonaceae bacterium | reverse complement strand
CGCAGGTGGCGAGAAACGTCGCGATCGTCTCGATCATCTGGTCGTTGCGCAGCACCAGCGTCGCGCCGCTGGTCAGCGCAGTGTAGATCTCCTCGGCGCTGCCGTCGTAGTTGATGGAGGCAAACTGAAGCACGCGGTCCGCGGCGGTGATGCCATACGCGGCGCAGGCTACCTCGACATAGTTCACCAGGGAGCGATGCTCGATCAGCACGCCCTTGGGCCGACCCGTCGAGCCGGAGGTGTAGATGACGTAGGCGGTCTGCGCTGGCGCTACCTCGGCTGTGAGATGTGCTGCGGACTGTCGGCTGATCTGCGGCCAATCTGCACGGAGATCGACGATCGTGCCACGGAACCACCATGCCACAGAGTCGCTGAGCGTGGTTTTCTGGCGGATCAGCAGCACGCTGACCTGCGCATCTTCGACCATGAACCGGAGCCGCTCCTGCGGATAGGTGGGATCGAGCGGGACGTAGCAGGCACCCGCCTTAAGAACGCCCAGCACGCCGACGATCAGCTCAAGCGAGCGATCGAGGCACAGGCCGATCCGCTCCTCCGGCTGGACGTTCAACGCCCGTAGATAGTGGGCCAACTGGTTTGCGCGCCGGTTCAGTTCGCGATAGGTCAGCTGCTCACCGTCGCACTCAAGCGCGATGGCGTGGGGCGTACTGGCGGCCTGGGCCTCGAACAGCTGGTGGATGCAGCGCTGCTCCGAACATGGCATGGGCGCTTCGTTCCAGGCCAGCAGCGTCTGGCGCTCCGCTTCGGTCAGCAACGACAGCGCCGATACGGTGCAGTTGGGGTCTGCCACAAGGCTTTCGAGCAGCCTCTGGTAGTGACCGAGAAGACGCTCGATCGTCGCCTGCTCAAAGAGATCCGTCTTGTACTCCGCAACCGCACGCAGCCCATCGGGCATCTCCGTCAGCGAGAGCGTGAGATCGAACTTCGAGGTGCCGTTATCCACCCGCAGATACTCTACCTCCAGATCGCGCTGGCCTTGGGGCGGAACCGGCGCATTCTGCAAGATGAACATGACCTGGAAGAGCGGCGTGTGGCTGGGATCGCGGCGTGGCCGCAGCTCTTCCACGAGCTGCTCGAACGGCACGTTCTGGTGCGCGTAGGCATCAAGCGCCGTCTCGCGCACCTGCTGCAAGAATGCCCGAAAGGTAGGGTTGCCGGATAGATCGGTGCGCAAGGGCAAGGTGTTGAGGAAGAAGCCCATCAGGGGTTCGATGTCGACAAAATCGCGGTTAGCGATGGCGGAGCCGGTGATGATGTCTTCTTCGCCGGTATAGCGGTAGAGCAAGATTTGGAAGGCTGCAAACAGCGTCATAAACAGCGTGACGCCCTCGACCTGGCTCAACACATGAAGCTGCTGGGACAGCGCCGCCGGAAGGTGATAGGAGCAGAGCGATCCCTGGCTCGTCAACTCCGGCGGGCGCGGGTAGTCGCTCGGCAGTTCCAGAATCGGCAGCGTACCGCCAAGCTGGCGCTTCCAGTAGGCGATCTGCTCTCGCAGCACCGGGCCCTGGAGCCACCCGCGCTGCCAGATCGCGAAGTCGGGATACTGAATCGCCAGGTCCGGCAGCGGCGAGGGCCGATCGTTGACAAAGGCGTCATACAGAACGGTCAGTTCGCGCAAAAACAGACCGACCGACCAGGCATCGAAGACGATATGATGAATATTGAGCAGAAAGATATACTCTTGACGGGTACCCTCTGCGTGCAGGCGCAGCAGTTCGGCACGCAGAAGCGGACCACGCGCCAGGTCGAAGCGATGCCGGGCGTTCGCGGCGATCAAGCGCTGGACTTCCGTCGCCTGTGCGGCATGTGGCAGGCTGCGCAGGTCGATCAGGGGCAGCGGAATCGTGAGCGCTGGCGCCACGATCTGCCGAGGTTGGCCGTCGACCGCGACAAAGGTGGTCCGCAGCGCCTCGTGCCGCCGTATGATCTCGTTCAGGCTGCGCTCGAACGCATCCACCCTGAGATGACCTTTGAGCCGGGTGGCAAACGGCACGTTATACACGGTGTTGCCAGGGTCCCATTGATCAAGAAACCACAGGCGCTCCTGTGGGAACGACAGCGGGGTCGCCGCGCCTGGAGCGCGGGGGGTGATCAGCTCCCCTTTATCGACCGCGCCTTCTTCTTCAAGCAGATACGCGAATAGCTCAAGATCCTCCGCTGAGAGGCCAGTGTTGGGTGTGGTGCGGTCGCTGTGCATAGCTCATACCTCACTTCGCTTTTTTCTGCTGGAGCACACCGTGTCGCTCCTCCGGCGGTATGCGCCAAAGGCGCACGAGGGCGATCGCAACCCGGTCCATGTGTCCTGGCTGTCGCTCGTGGACACGGAGCTGGCGGGCAAGCGCCGCAACGGTGGGCGCAGCAAAGATGTCACGGACGGTCAGATGGACGTCGAACGCCCGCTTCACCCGTGAAACCATCTGAGTCGCCGTCAGGGAATTTCCACTGAGGTCGAAGAAGTTGTCTTCGACGCCAATGTGCGAAAGCTGACATATATCTTGCCAGATAGTCACGAGGGCTTCCTCAAGGGGTGAACGCGGCGCCACAAAGGGCGTGCGGCGGCTGGCCTCGACCCAGTTGAGCCTCGATAATGCCGCGCGATCGATCTTGCCGTTTGGTGTCAGCGGCAGCGCATCCAGCACCAGGATCGCCGTTAGCAGCATATAGTTGGGGAGCCGGGTTTGGAGAAACGTATGCAGATCGGAGCGCAGCGCGTGATCACGGCTAGCTGCCTGGCCCTTGACGACATAGCCAATCAATCGCTGTCCGCCGGCTTGACTCGCATGCACCATCACGACGGCGTCGCGCACCGCAGGATGCTGCCGCAGCACGGCCTCGATCTCGCCCAGCTCAATGCGGAAGCCGCGCAGCTTGACCTGTTGATCGGTCCGGCCCAGAAACTCAATATTTCCATCCGCCCGGTAGCGCGCCAGATCGCCCGTGCGGTAGAGGCGTGCACCCGGCCGGGTGCCCTCTGGGCGGCTGAATGGATCGGGCAGGAACTTCTCGGCGGTCAACGCGGGCTGGTTGAGATAGCCACGCGCCACGCCCACGCCGCCGATGAAGAGTTCACCCGGCACGCCAGGCGGCGCAGGCTGCCCGCAGGAGTCGAGGACATACACCCGGATATTCGGGATCGGTCGTCCGATCGGGACGTTGGCTCCGTCCTCGAGCGGCTGCGTCACGAGATAGCAGATCGGGCCGATCGTCGCCTCGGTCGGGCCGTAGGCGTTGATAAACCACCGCGCTCGTCCGTCCGGGTGAGTTCGCCAGCGCGCCGCCAGACGTGCGGCGCAGGCTTCGCCTGCCGAAATCAGGGTTTGCAGATCGGGCAGATCTTCGGGTGGCAGCAGCGCCAAGAGCGAGGGCGGCAGCGTCGCAGTGGTGATCGCCTGATCGCGCAGGACACGCGCCAGATCGGGCGGAGACAGAATCACCTCGCGCTCAACAAGGTGCAAGCGTGCTCCGGCCGCCAGCGCGGTGAAGATCTCGGAGGCCGAGGCGTCGAAGCTCAACGAGGCAAATTGCAGCACCCGACTTTCCGGCGTGATGCCAAACGCCGCAATCTGCGCCGCCACCAGATTGCACAGCCCGCGATGCGGGATCAACACACCCTTGGGCCGTCCCGTCGAGCCGCTGGTGTAGATGACATACACCAGGTGATCGGCTGTGGCATTGCTGGTAGGATTGGTCGCTGCCTGTGCGGCGATCACGGGCCACTCGGCGTCCAGACATACGATGCGCGCGTGCGTTTGCGGAAGCTGCCACTGAAGGCGTGCGTGAGTCAGCAGCACCGGAACCCGCGCGTCTTCAAGCATCAACTGGATTCGGTCGGGGGGATAGGCGGGATCGAGCGGCACATACGCGCCGCCCGCTTTGAGGATGCCCAGCACGCCAATCACAAGATCGAGCGAGCGCTCCACACACAGGCCCACCCGCGCATCCGGCCCAACGCCGAGCGCCTGCAGATAGCGCGCGAGCTGGTTCGCCCGCCGGTTCAGGTCGGCGTAGCTCAATCGTTGGTCGCCCATGACAACGGCTGGCGCGTCTGGCGAACGGGCCGCCTGCGCCGCGATCAGCGTATGCACGCACACGACGTCGGCAGCGGGTGCTGACGTACCACTCCAGGCCAACACCTGCTCACGCTCGCTCGCTGGCAGCAGCGGCAGCGCCGCGATCGGTCGCTCCGGATCGGCGACAATGTGCTCAAGGAGCATCTGGAAGTGCCCAGTCATGCGCTCGACCGTCTCAGGATCGAGCGCGGCAGGGTTATACACCCAGGCACAGGTCGCGTCTGCTTCGGCAATCGCCAGGATCAGATCGACGGGTGCCAGCGCATCTGTCAGGTTGGCAACCTCGACCACGCCGACGGGGAGCGCCGGGCCGCGCCGCCGTTCGGGAAGCGCCCGCAGTAGCGGATAGCGCAAGGTGATATCGCGCGCATACGTTTTGCGCTGTTCCATCTCAGCTGCCTGCGCGTCCAGCGCGTGAGCCAGATCGTTGTAGGAGGCGTTCGGCGGTACCTCAACCCGCAGCGGCAGCGTAGATGCAAACATGCAATCCAGGTCGCCAAGCTCGCCACGCAGCGCGGCGGAGCTAAAGCCGAGATCGAACTGGTCCATCCTGCTAATCCGCGCCAGATACGCGACGAAGGCCGCGCGCAGAAACGATCGAACATCTTCCTGGGAGCGTGCCAGATAGGAGCGGACAGAATCCGGGATCGGCATCGGCATCTGAGCCGACTTGACGGCGACTCCCGCTGCGCGCCGCTCCACGAGCGGTAGCACGATCGGCTGGAGCGCTGCCAGCCGTTCTGCCCAGAACGCTTCGTGACGACCGATCGCGACCTGCAGCGCGGTCAGCCGATCGGCACGCTCATGGGCCAGCTCAGGGAGCTGATCACCCTGGCGCAGCCCAAAGGTCGCCATGAACTCGGTCAGCGACAGGTCTTGCCCGTCGACGGTGAGCAGCTTCCGCAGTGCAATATCAGTCGTCGTGGTTGCAACGTGGAACGCCTCCCGGTCGAGGCGGCAGACCGTACCAGGCGCAGCGGTCGCGCAGGTATCCAGCTCGTCGAGTTCCGCAATGATCACCAATTCGGAGCCGATCGCCAGCTTGGGCAGGCCCATCACATTGGGATACGGGCCAAAGTCCAGGGCACGGGCAAACGCGCCGATCGCTTCGGCTGACTGCTGCCAGGAGATGACCCCGCCCATCGGCGGACGCTTCGATTGCGCAAAGAAGCTGCGCTCAGCCAGATCCTGCCGGATCGGCATCATCCGGTCGGCGGCGAGATCGTCGATTAATTCGGCAAATGCCTGGATCGCCGCCTCATAGCACTTGGTATTGAGCGTAAGCGTCGTTTCACGCGGCGCGATTTCAACCATGCGCTGCTTAAGGATATCGCCTGCATCGACCTGGACGCTCATCTCGTGCCAGGTAATGCCATGCGCGGTTTCCCCGTTGATCAACGCCCAGAAGGTCGCGAAGCTCCCGGCATACTGTGGCAGCGGCGCATCGTGGTAGTTGATCGCGGCTTTACGTGGCAGTGTTAATAGTTCAGCGGAGAGGATCACCGGATTGACGATACTAAACAGGTAGTCGAACGGCTGCCGACCCATAAACTCACGCATATCAGCTCGTGGGTGCGTGTGCGGAATACGGTGTTCGTCTGCCCAACGCCGAATTGCCGGATCTGCGGAGATAACGCCATGAATGGTGTGACCCTGCGCGATGAGCATGGCTGCGCACTGGATCGGAAGGCTGCCTTCGCCGATGATATAACAGCTAAATGGAGTGGAATGTAGCATGGTGACTCCCCAGGTCAACACAAGACCGTTTCATGCGCCTGTCTCGGTCTTCCAGTTCCGTTCGGGCCGCTTCCGATCGACGAGTGATCGCTTCTCTTCAGCCGATGTCCTCGGATGCGCTGTAACACCCTGGCGATCTTCGTGGTCTGGCCCAGCCATGCCTTGGAGACGATCATCGACTCCGCCATAGTCGCTCGCCTCGATGAGACTCGGTGAGCTATTACGGCTCCTCCATGCAGGCCAGCTCTGGAAATGCTGCATCTCTGTCTAGGAAACCATATCCATCCCAAAATGCGGGATCGGTTTCCGATCCAAAAAGCGATCCAGTTGGTAACAGCACCCCTGGGGGACGAGTGCTTTGAAGATCGTCACCGTCAAAAGGATGTACCTCGCACGAATGATCGTCCATCCAGCGAGTCGCGCCCACCGGCGTGTTCTGTCTGAGGCGTCGTAAAGGTAGGCTCTTGAGAGTTTGATTTGGGGGTGATGGGGTTGAACGAATCGTCTGGTACCAAACTGGGTTCAACCAATGGGTTGGCGATTCGTGTACATACGTCCACAATTGCGATACGCTGTTTCCCAATGTTGAACTGGTGATCATGCCGCGGGTGAACCATATCCCCCAGATAGAGGATCCGGTTCAATTCAACGAGATTGACGAGGCTTTCCTGCGCACGCCACACCAGTGATGCTACCCCGTGCCAGGTGGTGAGCAGCCGACGGCTTCGCTGCCCCAGAGTATTGCGGCGGGCGGCCCGACTGGTGTAGCTTCGACGCTGCTTGCGCTGGCGAGGATGACGCGCCGGGTGCGACGCACGCGCCCGATCCGGCACATCTCATCCAGTTTGTATGACCGCCCCTTTGGACACTCCCGGTGTTTCCTCAGTATTGACAGCATGCTGCCGCTCAGAGATACTAGGGGGTACGGCTGCGCACATCGTGGGTAGTCAGGATCAGAGGAATACCCGAAGGGATGTATGGCACGCTTTTTTTACTCATTCAACCATGCGCACGCTGCCAGTCCATCACCGGGCGTCCCCAGCGCGGGTACTCATAGATGTCCTGGTGCTTGCCAGTCTTCCACTGACGCTGTTCTTGGTGTTGCCAGGGGTGGCACACCTCCTCCGCATCGCTCCGGCTACCTTCCTTGCCGCCCAGCGCACGCCGGTCGTGCGTGGTGCGCTGGCTCGTCACACTCCTCATTGATCTCCCGATGGTGCTCCCTCCATCCGTCGTCGGCCTGGGATTGCGCCTTGCCGTTGGGTCACGTAGGCTGATCGGTTCCTTTCTGCATGCCCTTAGGATTCATGTTGCCTTCACGACCGCCGCCGTTTGCTGGCGCAAACCTTCGTCGCCGCACCGTTCTCTGTGGAGTGCTGGCGGTCAACGTCATCCTCCTGCACTACCCCCTGATCTCACATAAGGAAGCACGCCGCATGGACGCTCCAGAGCCTATTCACGCCGTTCCTGGTGTTCGTCGAAATCGTTCACGTCTGGCCTTCGTTGCCGCCATTCCTATTGCCGTCCTTGGCGGTCTTATTGGTCTGGGTGGTGCCGAATTTCGCCTCCCTGTGCTGGCTGGCCCACTCGGCTACCTGGCCCGGAAAGCGGTTCCGCTCAATCTCGCCGTCAGCTTGACGACCATCATTGCCTCGCTGGCGATCCGGGGCAGCACACTCTCACTCACATCGCTGATCCCGTTCTGGCCCGCGATCCTCGCACTCATTGCGGGGGCGATGGTGGCGGCCTTCTTTGGCCCCTCCCTTGCTGGTCGGCTGTCGAACGCGCAACTGGAGCGTGTCATCCTGGTGTTACTGGTCGGCATTGGCGGCGCGCTCATCATTGAAGGGTTTCTGCCCCAAGACGTGCCGGGGCTGCTGCCACCAGCACACGTCTGGCGGGTGATCGCCGGCGTTGCCTTTGGGTTGGCGATTGGCCTGGTGAGCAGCCTGCTCGGTGTGGCGGGCGGCGAGCTTATCATTCCGACGCTGGTGTTTGCCTTCGGCGCGGACATCAAGACTGCCGGGACGGCCAGTTTGTGCATCAGCCTGCCGACCGTGCTCGTTGGACTGGTGCGCTACCACCAGCGCGGTCTGTTCACGGAGCGGCGCGATCTGACGGAAACCGTCGCTCCGATGAGCGCCGGATCGGTGATTGGAGCGATCATCGGCGGGCTCCTCGTCGGCGTTGTGTCGGCAGCGGTGCTCAAGGTTGGCTTGGGCGTCATCCTCATGGTTGCGGCGCTGCGCAGTTTCCTGCGGCCCCACCATGCCGCATGACACACGTGGCTCAGCGAGCGTGGGTGGCGTCGAGAACGTGTTGCAGCCGCCACGACCCGGCCAGGCGTATGCCGGAGGCCCGATCACATTCGTTGACCAGGAGTACAATGAGGCAACACGGGGCGAACCGGAGGATCACAAGCTACGTGGCGTCGTGCCGGTAGACTTAAGCGCATGGACGCGGTGCGCTGCAACGCGGTCATCAGCGGTGATGTTCCACGCGGCGACGAGGTACCACACCGCAAGATGTATGCGATGCGCTTGGAGGGAACCCAGTCGCGCCTGCCTGACGATCATAAGCGCCCTTCACGCAGGAAACCCTGATCCGTCACGCGGAAGATCGTGACGAGCACCGTCGACTCGTGGAGGTGCTGAATGGACGAGTCTAGCCGATCGCGATCAGTGCCTTGGATAGCCGTAGCCTGACCAGCGCGCTCACGATCACCGAAACCAACATCGGTCGGGTGACGCGCGTGGAAACAACGATGGAGGCGAAGGAATACCATGCAGATCGAAACTCTTTCCCTGTTTACGTTTGCGGACACCACGGCTCGCTTCCTGCGAGATTGCGCTACCGGCTGCGTCGGCATGGAATTGTTTCCAAGCGCAATGGCCGATCAGCTCGTTCCCCGCCGCTCAACGGTGTTGGACGATCCGGAAATCGACGCGATGCCGGGCATTGGGCCGTTCCCGGCATGGGAGGTCGATCCGCTGGCCCACGTCAAGATCGTCGGCGACTCGTACTCCGGCGGGTTCGCGCAGGGTCATACCATGCGCAATGCGCCTTCCATCGCCGCCTTCCGGCTCGCAGAGCAGAACGTCGAGCGCGACGGGATGAAAACAGCCGTGGTCACGACGCTCCACAGCGATGCCGGGCATCGCATTGAGCATCGCCTATCATGGCAGGCGGGCGATGCGGCAGCGGAAGTGACGACGACCTTTATCAACGATTCGCCCCGACCGGTCACGCTGGAGTTGCTGACGAGCTTCTCGCTGGGCGGCATCACCCCGTTCCATCGGGCCGACGCGCCAGGGCGGCTGCGGGTGCATCGCTTTCGCTCGGTGTGGAGCGCCGAGGGCCGGTTGGACACACGCAGCATCGAAGCGCTGCATCTCGAACGCTCGTGGGGCGGCGCGGGCGCGTATAGCGAGCGCTTCGGCCAGATCGGATCGATGCCGGTGCGCCGCTGGTTTCCGTTCGTCGCCGTCGAGGATACACGGGCCAGCGTCCTCTGGGGCGCGCAGCTCGCCTGGGCCGGATCGTGGCAAATGGAGATCTTTCGCCAGCACGATCCGGTGTGCATCTCGGGCGGGCTAGCTGACCGCGAGTTCGGCCACTGGATGAAAACGCTGGCGGCTGGGGAGTCCCTGACCTCGCCGCCCGCGACCATCGCCTGTGCGCAGGGCGATCTGGACGATCTGTGTGATCGCCTGACCGCGGTGCAGCAGCGCGCAGCGGACGCGCAGCCAGCGATCGAGCAGAGCCTGCCGATCATCTTCAACGAATGGTGTACCACCTGGGGCGATCCCAGTCACGACCGCGTGCTGGCGCTCACTCGACGCTTAAATGGCTCGCCGGTGACATACGTCGTGATCGACGCCGGCTGGTACAAGGGTGAGGTTGGCGACTGGTTCAGCGCCCACGGCGACTGGATTCCAAGCCGCACGCTCTTCCCCCAAGGATTGGAGGCTACCGCAGCGGCGATCCGCGCGCAGGGCCTCATTCCTGGGCTGTGGTTCGAGATGGAAACCGTCGGCATCTATTCAACCGCCTTTTCACTGGTCGACCACCTGCTCAAGCGCGACGGCATTCCCGTGACGGTCCGCAACCGTCGCTTCTGGGATTTGAACGATACGTTCGCCGTGGCGTACCTGACCGAGCGCGTGATCGGGCTGCTGGAGCGCTGCGGCTTCGGCTACCTGAAAGTCGATTACAACGAAACCATCGGGCTCGGCAACGAGGGCACAGAGTCGCTCGGCGAAGGCTTACGGCGGCAAGTTCTGGGCACGTACCGCATGTTCGAGCGCATCCGTACGCGGCTGCCGCATCTGGTGATCGAAAACTGCGCGTCGGGCGGCCATCGTCTCGAGCCGTCCATGCTGGCCCGCACCGCAATGTCGTCGTTTTCCGACGCGCACGAGGTCGTTGAAATCCCGATCATCGCGGCGAGCCTGCACCGCTTAATGCTGCCGCGCCAATCGCAGATCTGGGCTGTGCTCAAGGCCAGC
>DASUTC010000118.1 GCA_036374795.1 Herpetosiphonaceae bacterium | reverse complement strand
GGCGTCTCCTGCTGGTGACAGGCGATCTGCTGCTGATCATCACGAGCATTGTGGGAGCGCTCCTGCTCTGGTCAACCTGGGCCGAGCGGATCGTTAACTGGGCGCTCTGGCGCGAGCAGGCGCTCTGGGCATTGTTTATCTTTACCGGCTGGACGCTCTGGCTCACCTTCAGCAACATGTACAACCTGCGGCTGGCGATTACCGTCGCGGGCAGCGTCAGCCGTATTATCAGCGGCGGCGTGACCATCGCGCTGGCCTATCTGATGCTGTTCTTTATCACCTCGCCCGCGCCGATCATCGGCAACCCGCCGAGCATGTTCCCGCCGCTCACGCCCGGCGGGCTGCTGCCGCGTCTGGCACCAGCCATCGCCATCGTCGGCTCGACGCTGCTGTTGCTGGCGTGGCGGGTGGTCTATGCGCTGGCCTTGAGCGGGCCGCTGGCACGGCGGCGCGTGCTGATCCTGGGCGCTGGCAAAGCCGGTACGATCATGCACGAAGTGATGCGGGAGCACGACGCGCACTATCAGGTCCTGGGCTTTATCGACGACGACCCTGAGAAGCAGTTTACGCTCGTCGACGGCACGCCGGTTGTGGGCTGTCACGAGCGGCTGCCGCAGCTTACCAGGCAGTATCGCGTCGACGAGATCATTATCGCGATCAGCTCGGATGTGCGCGGCAGCATGTTGCAGGCGATCATGGATTGCTACGAGCAGGGCATTGCGATCATCCCGATGCCGCTGCTCTACGAGCATCTGACGGGGAAGATCGCGGTCGAGCATATCGGCAGCCAGTGGTACACCGCGCTACCGCTTCAGCAGCACGCGGCCAGCAACGTCCTATCGATCATCAAGCGCCTGAGTGATATTCTGTTCGGGCTGGCAGGCGGGATCGTCTTTGTCGTGCTGTGCCCGCTGATCGCCGTCGCTATTCTCCTCGACTCGCCCGGCCCAATCTTTTACTTGCAGGAGCGCGCGGGGCTGCACGGGCGGAGCTTTCAGGTACGCAAGTTCCGCTCGATGATCCAGAATGCCGAGGGCAACGGTCAGGCGCAGTGGGCCGTGAAAGACGATCTGCGCATTACGCGCGTCGGGCGATTCCTGCGCAAAACGCGGCTGGATGAGCTGCCACAGGTGATCAATGTGCTGCGCGGCGAGATGAGCCTGGTGGGGCCACGGCCTGAGCGACCGCAGTTCATCAAGCAGCTCCAGCAGCAGATCCCATTCTACCGCATCCGCCTCGCCACCAAGCCGGGACTGACCGGCTGGGCGCAGGTCAACTACGGCTACGGCAGCACCGTCGAGGATGCGCTGATCAAGCTCCAGTACGATCTGTACTACATCAAACACCAGGCGCCCTGGCTGGACGCATTGATTATGCTGCGCACGATCGGCGTCGTGCTGCGTATGAAAGGGCAATAGCCAACCAACACCCGGAAAGAGAGAGAGATGGTACAACCGATTCGCTTGCTCGCTGCGCTGATCATCACGCAGCTTCTGTTGAGCGCGCTGCCCGGCGCGCTCCACCCCCGGACTACCCCGCAGCCTCAGGACCAGGCCACCCGTCCGCAGGCTACAGCAGCTAGCCTGACCCACAAGATCCACCTGCCGCTCACGATCAACCTCTACGATCCGACTTACGTCAATCCCTTTGGCATCGTGATGTACGGCAACGTCGATCAGGCCAATGGCCTGGCGCAAATGCGGGCCGCCGGTGCCAGACGAGTCACGACCGTGATCGACTGGGGCACGATCGAGCCTGCCGAAGGCGTGCGCGACTGGTCCAGCTTCGATACCAAGGTCCGCAACGCGCAGGATGCGGGCATGAGCGTTTTCGCGCTCTTCACCGGCGATCCCGCCTGGGCCTGGACGCCGGATCGCAGCGCGACGCAGCCCGATAAGCGGCTTAACTTCGTGCGGGCGATGATCCGGCGCTACGATTGCGACGGCAGCGACGACGCGCCCGGAGGGCTCTGCGTGCATGATTGGTCGTTCTATGCCGAGCCGGATTTTTATGTCAATTACTATCAGGACGATCCCGGCATCAAGGGCTACTGGGGCAAGCGCGGCGCGGAGTACGCGCATATGCTGGCCGATGTCGCGAATGTGGTGCATGGCGAGGACCGGGGAGCGCGCGTGATGATCGGCGGGCTGGCCTACGATGCGTTCTTGCCGCCGGGCGGGACGCGCGGCTTTGTGCGCGAGTTCCTGCCGATCGTGCTGGCGACGCTCAACAGCAGGCCGGGCGGCGCGACAGCCTATCTGGATGCCGTCGCCGTCCACTACTACTCGATCATCTTCCCCAGCATCCGCGACAAAGTGTTTGAGATTCGCAACATCATGCAGTACTACGGCGTCGGGCATCTGCCGGTGATCGTGCCTGAGGCTGGCTACTGGAGCGCGCCGGAGAGCGGCAGCAGCGAAAACCAACAGGCGCAGCGGCTCGTGCATATGTACGTCGAGGCGCTGGCGGTCGGCGTCGAGCATCTGGCCTGGTTTACCGTGTTCGACTCCGGCGGCGGCGGCGATTCGTCGGGACTGTTCCGGGGCCGCGATCTGAATAGCCCGAAGCCCGCCTACAACGCCTACTACGCGCTGACCCGCGAGCTGTCGGGCGCGAAATATACCCGGCTGCTCAACCAGCCAGGCGTTGCCGGCTACGTCTTCCGCACTCCGCGAGGCACCGAGAAGACCGTCGCCTGGTCGGCGAATGGCTACGCGACCTTCGCGGCTCGCTGCCTGCGTCTCGTCAATAAGACCGGCGTGGCCTTCGCGCCGATCGCCGACGGCAATAGCACCTGGGACAAGGATGGCGCGGTCAACGGCCAGATCAGGCTGCAACTGTCGGCAAACGAGCCGTGGTACATCGAGGCGTGTCAGTAATCGCAGGTCGAGCACATGGCCTGAGCATATGCGCTACCACGCGGCGAGGCGATCGGAGTGATCGTCTCGCCGCGCGTGTAGAGCGTCAAGCATCGCCCTCGGCGGACGGCTGCGCGCCTTCCACCAACCGCGCCAGCCGCGCTGCCGAGCCAATCAGTAGCATGCCGCCGATCACAAACGCCGCGATCACCAGCAGCACAAGCCGGGGCCAGCCCAGCACGCCCGGCTTCTGAGCGGCAGCCGCCGACAGCGGCACATAGCGCTCGATCCCCCGATCGCTGCTGACGATCTGGAGCGCGAGATCGCCGGGCGCGTGCGACACACCATCGATCTCAAGGTCGCCGCCTGCGACACGATCGACCGCCGTTGCCAGCAGCACAACGCCGTTACCTTCGATCGTCAGCGTTACGGAGCGCGCGCCCGCCGGTATGTGCCACCACGGCAGTTGCAGCACATGAAACGACTGGTCCGGCACCGGCAGCCGCACGCTGGTCTGGCCCAACGTCTGCCCCACAGCCTCGGCGCGAACCGTCAGCCTGGCCTGCTCCAAGAGCACCCGCTGAATCCAGATGCGCGGCGCAATATCGCCGGGGACCGGCTGCGGCAGCGCGAGCGTTTGCCGTACCACGTGGCCGGACTCCAGCGTCACGCGGCTCTCGCCCAGCGGCGGCGGCGGACCTTCTACCGCTTGCGCCAAGGGCTGCACCACGGCCCAGAAGCTCAATCCGAGGACGAGCAGACAGCCCACGGCGATCGACCATAGCCGTACGCGCTTCATGAGTAAAATCCTGGGATCACGACGCCCGCGATCGTATAGACATCGAGCGCCATCAGCGCCAGCCAGACCAGGCTTACGCCGTAGGCTGTCCAGCGACGCGGCCACCAGGCGCACAGCCCGATCGCGATCAGCGTCATAATTGGAATCAGCGCGGGGAAGAGGTAGCGGCCCTGCGGCATCAGCGGCGGCGGCGCGTTGATCAGGGCGATGGAAATCGCAACCACAATCGTCAGCACACTGAGGCTGAGGTAGCGTCGCAGCCACGCCGGAATACTCGACCGGCGCAGGACGATCCATGCCAGCGATACGCTCCAGGTGACGACGACGAGCGTCAGCAGAACGTACTGGACAGCGCGTGGCATATGCACTTGATGCCAGCCAAAGCTGCCCCAAAAGGATTGATTGAGAAAGCGCAGCGACATCAGAGCCAGGGTTCCCAGACTAACCGAGGCGGAGCCGTAGGTCGTGAGAATATAGCGAAGCTGGGTGGCGATTCCTTCAAAAAAGATGAATCGATTCAGCAGCTTAAGCACGAGCACCCGCAGGCCAGGCATACCGACAACCACAGCGACAGCCAGCAGCAGACCAAGTACAGCCAGCGGCAGCCTGCGGGCGCTCGGTTTGGCGCGCCAGACGAGCAACGCCTGCCAGCCCACGCCGACAACCAGCGCGGGCAGCAGAAACAGGATCGTACGCTTGGTGCCGAAGCCCAGCACCACCAGCAGGCCAAGCACAGCCAGCCGCTTGAGCGATAGCCCATGCCGCAGCAGCCGCAGCAGCGTCAGAAAGATGGCTGCTCCCACCAGCGCTACGAGATTATCGCTGTTGAACGTAGCGCTGCTGTACGCTAACTGCGGATGGAATACTACCAGCGCGGGCAGCACCAGCGCCAGCGCCGGATGCATCACCGCCAGCTCAAACCCGACGAGCGTCGCCAGCGCCACCGTCGCCATGCCTAGCGTCAAGGTTGCCGCCCGCAGCATCACGAGCCGCTGCTCAAGCGGCCAGGTCTGTGTCAGATCGGCCACCGGCAGCAGCAGCAGATGGTAGAGCGGCGGACGGTGCAGCTGCGTGCCGCAGCAGGCATACACATCCTTAAAGATCGGATCGGGTACTCGCGGTCGTCGCCCGTAGCCGCCAAGATCCCAGTAGCGCGCCCGCGCCATCGAGGCCACGATCTCGCGCTGAATTGTCGGGTCTTCATCGGCAGGCGAAACCAGCCGCCTGCGCGACTCGATCGTCAGCAGCAGCTCGATGCTGGTCGGCTCGTCGGGGGCTTGCCAGGGTGGAATCAGCAGGAGATAGAGCAGAGCATGAATCAGAAACAGCCCGCTCCACAGGCCGACAAACATCCAGCGCACACCCGGCCTCGTCAGCCTCAGGGCAGGGGCATCGGGGGGAAGATAAGCTTTAAGTATCGACAACGGAGTCCCTCGTAGCTGATCCTGCAAACAGGTTCACGACACGCGGAGCACAGACGTATCCGGCAGCATACGATACCGAAGGATAGTGAGGCTGTCAATCGCTCTGCTTTTTTTGACATGCCCCAGGTTAGTTACTATAATCGCAGCGGCCTAAGGCATCATCATGACACATTTACGGACAAAGAGCGTGTTGATCCAGTCGCGGGATAAAGATTCTGTGGAGAACGTCCCACACCCCCGGCCTGGCGGCGCATGACGCCGTTCGACCGCCTCACCGGACACAAAAGGAAACACGATGCAAGATTACGACGATGTCGATCTTCGTCCTTATATGCTTGCTGTTGCTCGACGCTGGTATTGGGTCGTCATCGGAGCGCTGCTGGTCGCCGTGATCGTCGCTGGCGTATCGATGTCGCTCCCGAAAACATACACCGCTACATCGTCGGTCCTGCTCTTTATTCGCCAGACCGGATCACAGGTGGGCGTGAACGAGCCAATCGTCAGGATCGAGACGATCGACATTACCGCCCGGCGGCAAGGTCTGCTCGCGCTGGCCCAAAGCGACGCGATCGAAGCGCAGATCCAGCCCGACGTGCTGAAGCAGCTTGTGCCCGGCGGCTATCAGCCCGGCACCCTCACGCGCTACATCAGCGTGCGAGCGGACGGCGATCTGCTCAAAATCTCGGCCTCGGCAGCCTCGCCGGAGCAGGCCAGAGCGCTCGCCGATGCCTGGGCTACCACCTACGTCAATTACGTCAAGGCGCTCTACACCGATCAGCACTCGGAAGTGCAGCTTGCAGGCCGTGCCCTGACGCCATTGGGTCCGTCGTCGCCCCAAACGACGCTCAACACGCTCGTCGGGGGCGTAGCCGGGGCGTTGATCGGCATCGTCCTGGCGCTGCTGATCGATGTCATGCGCACGCCCGCGCCCGCTGCTCGCCGACGCATCAAGAGCGAAAGTCCTGCTCGCTCAGCCGCCTCATAGCGCGGAATCGACGAGCCGGTCGGGGGTCGGGGATCAGGAGTTTCGAGTTCAACGTTCAAGGGTTCAAGTTCCCCATCCTCTGCCCACGCCCCTACCACCCCAGCCAGCGCGCGATCAGCCCGACGATCCCGCCGCCAAGCACCAGCCAGACCGAGTTGACTTTGTAGCGGATCAGCAGCACGCCCGCGATCAGGCACAGCAGCGCGGTCAGCAGATCCACCAGCGCGGTCTGTCCCAGTTGCAGCGTGACTCCCGCCATCAATCCGAGGGAGGCGACGTTCACGCCGTCGAGCAGCGCGCTGGCCCACGGCGAGCGCCGCAGACGCGGCACCCACGGATTGGTGATCGCTACAAAGATAAACGACGGCAGAAAGATGCCGATCGTCGCCAGGATCGCGCCCGCCCAGCCGCCGATCAGGTAGCCGATAAAGGTCGCCGTGGTAAAGACCGGCCCCGGCGTGAACTGCCCGATGGCGACCGCGTCCAGAAGTTGCTGATCGGTCAGCCATCGCGTATTCAGCACCAGATCGGAGCGCAAGAACGCCAGCAGCACGTAGCCGCTGCCATACAGCACCGAGCCGATCTTGAGAAAGATCAGAAACAAGCGCCACAGGCTGACCGGCACCGGCGATTGCCCGCTAGCAATCAGCAGCGCCGCGTTGGGCAGCATCAGCAGCGCTGCCTGCGCGCCGCCCCCGTAACGTCGCAGCCGCAGCAGCCCGACGAGCGCCCCGGCAAGCAGCAAGATCCCGATCTCGTTGATGCCAAGCAGATACAGCGCCAGCGCGCCCGCGCCGATCGCCGCCAGCCACACATCCTTCACCGCTGTCCGGCCCAGCGTCCAGAGGGCCTGGAGCACCACCGCCAGAATCACCGGCTTGACGCCGTACAGCAGCGCGGTCGCCTCAGGCAGCTCGCCGAAGCGCTGGTAGGCCCAGGCCAGCGCCAGCACGATCGTCATTGCTGGCAGAATAAAGAGCGTACCGGCGACGATCAGGCCGCGCCAGCCCGCTCGCGCGTAGCCCAGATGGATCGCCAGCTCGGTCGAGTTCGGGCCGGGGATCAGGTTGGTCGCGCCCAGCAGATCCAGAAAATGCTGATCGTCGAGCCAGCGCCGCCGCCGGACAACCTCCTCGCGCATTAGCGCGATGTGCGCCGCCGGGCCGCCAAACGCGATCCAGCCAAGCTTGAAAAACAGACGGGCAACCTCCGGCAGCGCGTCGGGTGCCGTCGGGCGAGCGTTGGTGTCGTTCATCATGCTCTCATCGCGTCGTGGTATGCTCGTGCGGTATCCATGCTCAGGCTCGCCGGGCACGGCAAAGGCGACGTGCCGCCACATCGCCTGATCCCAGCACCCGCTCCGCTGGCCCCGCCGCGCTACAGCACAATGCGGCGCTCGTTGATCAACCGCTGCTTGACGCGCCGAAACAGCTCATCGTAGTTCATGCGGCCCATCGTAATATCGCTACGGTACTGCTCCAGTATCTTGCGCACCTCGGCGTCCAGCCGCTCTTCCACCGTCAGCTCGTCGATCATCTCATCGCGGATCGCATGACGCAGCTTCACGTCGTCGGCCTGCAAGCGCACATCGTCTTGCTCGGCCAGCACATCCACAATCTCCTCGCTCAGCTTATCGATTCGCGCTTCCGATAGTTTCATCAGCATATTCCTTTCGCGCGCTCTGCTCCGGCGCGGATTGAGTCAGCGCTTCTACCTGCGCAAGTTGGTCGCGATCACCAACGCTGATCAGCACATCGCCCGGATGGAGCGCTTCCTGTCCGTCCGGGTTGGTGATCAGCTCGCCACTCGCCCGACGGATCGCGATCACCCGCGCGCCGGTTCGGCTATGGATGGAGGTTTCGCCCAGAGTCAGGCCGCAGAGCGCCGACCCTTGATCGATCAGGGCCTCGTCGATCCAGCTTTGCTCGTCGTGCGCGAGCGTGAGCGTATCGACCAGATCGGTGGTTTCGGGGCGCAGCACAAGTGCCGCCATGCGCTGCCCGCCCACCACTTCCGGCGCGATCACCTTGTCCGCGCCCGCCTTGAGCAGCTTCGACTCCGTCGACTCGTCGCTGGCCCGCGCGACAATCATCAGCCGGTCGTTGAACGCGCGCGCCGTCAGCGTGATAAACACATTCGCCGCATCCGAGGCTGTAGCGATCAGCAAGCCTTTCGCCCGCTCGACGCCCACCTGCCGCAGCACCCGATCTTCCGTCGCATCGCCGAGAATCGCGATGCAGCCCTGGCTGCGGGCATCTTCGACCATCTCCGGGTCGATGTCGACGATCACAAACAGTTGCCGCTGCAAGCTCAGCTCTTGCGCGGCATGACGGCCCACGCGGCCATAGCCGCAGACGATGTAGTGCTTGCGCAGCTTGGCGATCTGTCGTTCCATGCGTCGCTCTCGTCGTGTGCCTAGCGATGTTTCGATCAGCGCTTCCGCGAAGCTGCCGAGCAGATAGTATAACGTGCCGACGCCGCTAAAGATCAGCCCGATGGTCAGGATGATGCCGCCCGATGTCCTGGGCATAAACTGGCTGAAGCCCAGCGTCGATACGACCAGCAGCGTCGAGTAAAACGCCTGAAGCGGCGGCAGATCTTCCAGCCAGATATAGCCAGCCGTGCCGATCGCCAGCACCAGCGCCAGCAGCACGAAACCAATCCGCAGGTGCCCCCTGGATTCTAATATCGTCGGCCTCGTACCCGCCTCCTGTGCGCCGCTGGCAATGCTTTGGTGCGATATGGCTCCGTAGGGCGTATCGCAAGTACGCGCTTACCGAATGTGATTGTCAAACCTCATGAGACAGCCGCGTCGCAAGCTACGGGCCATCAGCCGCGCGGCCTTACTCGAATGGAATGCCCAGCCGCATCAGAAACGCCGCGCAATCCCGCGCCGGACGACCCCGCAAGCCCTGCGCCGGATGATGCGAGTCGGAGCCAGCCGTGATCAGCAGGCCGTACCGCCGCGCCAGATCGCCGTAGCATTGCTGCTGCTCGGCGCTATGTCCTGAGTAGAGCGCCTCGATCCCGTCCAGGCCAACCGCCGCCATCGCCGCGACATCCTCCGCCGTCGCCGGGATCGCGTACACGCCTTTGGAGCGCCCAGGATGCGCCAGCACCG
>DASUTC010000117.1 GCA_036374795.1 Herpetosiphonaceae bacterium | reverse complement strand
CCCGGCGACGGCACCTGGTACATCATTCCCAGCAGCACCGGCAACGCTTACGCCCAGCAGTGGGGCCTTAACGGCGACGTGCCCGTGCCCGGCGACTACGACGGCGATGGCAGGAGCGACCGCGCCGTCTGGCGACCGAGTGAGGGCATGTGGTACATCGTACACAGCAGCTCCGGCGCGATCTCCACGCAGCATTGGGGCGTGAGCGGCGACGTGCCGACAAACGCCAGGTAACGCAGGCGCGACGGAACTTCAAGCATCGTCTGTCGCTCGACCGTATCGGCTGGACAGCGCGGTACTGGCACACGCGGCAGGCGCACCTGAGCCGAGGAGGGACGTGTCGACGTCCCTCCTCGTGTTATGATGGAAGGACGCGGCATGCGCTTCTGGCTCGACGAGCACTCGGTGCTTCCGCTGCCGATGCGGTGCGGCTCGTCTCTTCAGGAGCGATCGTTGCGCTCGTTACATGCCGCAGCCGTGGCAGTGGCGCGCCCGATCTTGAATCGGATGCCTGACCAGGGAGTGTAAAGATGCAACCCCGGATTACGGTGATCACCCTCGGCGTAGACGACTTGGAGCGGGCGCTCCGGTTTTACCGGGACGGACTTGGCCTGCCGACCGAGGGCATTATCGGCGCGGAGTTTGAGCATGGAGCCGTGGCCTTCTTCAACCTCCAGGCGGGGGTGAAGCTGGCGCTCTGGCCGCGAACGAGCATTGCCTACGACTCCGGCCTGCCGATGGGTATCTCCAGTCCGACCGAGCTGACGCTGGGACACAACGTGGCCTCACGTGAAGACGTTGATGCTGTGATGGAGCAAGCGAGAAATGCCGGTGCTGGTATCGTGAAAGCGGCGCACGATACGTTTTGGGGTGGTTATGCGGGCTATTTCCAGGATCTCGACGGGCATCTGTGGGAAGTTGTCTGGAACCCCGCGTTTGACAAACCGGCCTAAGGCCGCACGAAACAACCATCCGGCCCAGGCCATCACATAACCGTGCCCAAGGATGCTATACCACGGATGAAGCGCAGAAAGCAAGACGGAGCGAGCATCGTCCCGTCTCACACGCGCTTGCCCATGTGCGGCGCACGTCGCCTTGACGCCAACAATCCCTTCCCCACCTCCTGCGGCCCGATCTCATCCAGTTTTGTACAGTTTAACCCCTGGAATGTGCAGTACGCTTGCTGGTATTGTCAATCATGCACCGCTTGGCGCGGCGCACGTGCCGGACGATTTGTTGTACGGCTTGTCTCACCAGCCCTCAGGAGGACCCACATGAAACCTGACACGTCGCAGCCGTCGAATGCTTTTATTGCCGCATCCTGGGCCGCCCTCATCGTAGGCATCCTGGCCTTTCTGATCGGCCTCTGGAATGCCTCCATGCTGTTGTCGGAAAAGGGCTATTATCTCACGGTGCTACTGTACGGCCTCTTCGCCGCCGTGTCCATCCAAAAAAGTGTACGGGATCGAGACGAAGGCATTCCCGTCACCCCGCTCTATCTTGGCTTGAGCTGGGCATCCGTCATCATCGCAATTGTGCTCTTGGTCGTCGGCTTATGGAACGCGACCATGCTCCTGAGCGAAAAGGGGTTTTATGGCATGGCCTTTGTGCTCAGCCTTTTCGCGGCGATTACTGTGCAAAAGAATACGCGCGACCAGCGAGGCAGCGATCGGACCTGGAACCTGCCCCGCCGAGCTGCGAGCGCGACTGAGGGACGCGAGCTGTAACACGGCTGGACCGGAACGATCCGCAACAAGAGCTATCCGCGTCGAGGTGTGGAGTATCAGGTTGCTGCATCGCTCAAGACCAGTGATGCCCGGTGAAGCTGAAACGCAGGGGCGGTCGAGCATGGGAAGCTCACCGCCCCTGCGTTGTCGTGGCGCTGCTATGGCAGGGTGACGAACGGGGCGAGGAACGCCCGCGCTGACGGTGTATCGAGACGGTACGTGACGTTGGTTGAGCGGCAGATCGCGTCGCCGGTGATGGTTGTCGCGGCCACAATATCTGTTGTTCCCAGGAAGTTCGGGCCGCCGGAGTCACCGTAGCAGGTGCCGCCGTTGCCTGTTGCCGGGTTCATCGAAATCCGCAGCCAGGCGGCGTTGATCGAGTTCAGCGTGCCTGTTGCGACCATCCGTACATCGTTGTAGAGGTACCGATGTCCGCCAGGCTCGTTCGTCACCTCATAGGCGCCGTAGCCCACCGATGTGAACTGCTGCGAGCCGGACAAGTTTGACAGCGAACCTGCGGCTGGCAGCCTCGCGGGCGTAATGCCCTTGATAGGCTGGTCGAAGACAACAACCGCAATATCGTGTGGGTCGCTCTGGTCGTGTCCGTATTGTGGGTCAGCATACCAGCTTCCGCTGTACGTCTTGTCTCCGTCCTGATACGCTGAGTCGAAGGTAACAGTGACGCGCGACGTTCCCTCATCGCAGTGCGCGGCTGTAAGGAAAACGGTCGATGAGATCAGCGTTCCGGTGCAGTACAGCCAGGTACCATCAGAGTACGGCGCTGATGCCACCAGGGCACCGACGTTCGGATGTTGATTGCCGTCCGGCTGGCCGTTGGTGATGGCGTAGGCTGAGGGGGCAACAAGCAGGAGCACGGCAAGCGCCATGCCCAGGACCAGATTCCGACGCATGAATTCCTCCTTGATAGTGGTACGATGCTAGCGATTGAGACTGGCTCGCAGCGAGGCTTCATCAGGCTGATGCAGTGGAGGTACTCTACTCCTTTTTCCGGAGCTTGGCAAGGGCTCTGCTATCATGCCCGGATATTCCCCGTAACGTCTACAGATCATGCCTCGCCAGCCTTCGGCTATCAGCCGGGAGCGCCTGGCGCTGCCCTGCAATGTCTTGGCACGCTTGAAGCTGCATAAGACGATCGAGATTAATCAACGGGGTTTATATTTGATATTATATATAATTTTATGATATAATATATACTATACCTGAGAGCATAGCATTGGTGCGGGCTCATCTTTCCGTCCTGAATGGACACGCCTGTTTGGAAGCACAGGCTTGACAGAACAGGCCGCGCCTGGTGGATGGCGAGCGGGGTTGCACATACGTCGTACGGCCCGGATGGTTGGGGGAGTTCCCAAGCATTCGCCTTGTTGATGCACCATCGCATCCGCTCTTGTCCGAACAACCTTGTCCTCGGCATGTGGAATCGAGCACACAGCGTGCTCAAGAGACGATGGAGCAGCATATGGCTGAGCAAAGAATTGGTCTGATCATGAATGGCGTTACCGGTCGGATGGGCATGAATCAACATCTGATTCGCTCGATCGTCGCCATTCGACAGCAGGGTGGCGTGGCGCTGCCCAACGGCGACCGGCTGATGCCTGATCCAATCCTGGTTGGTCGGAGCGAGCATAAGCTCGCAGCGCTGGCACGCGCGCACGGGATCGAGCGATGGAGCACCAACCTTGAGCGGTGCCTCGCCGCGCCGGACGATGTGATCTACTTCGATGCGCAGACGACGACGCGCCGGGCAGCAAGTGTTCGCGAGGCAATTGCCGCCGGAAAGCATATCTACTGCGAGAAGCCGATCGCGACCGACCTCGAAACCTCGCTGGATCTTGCGCGGCGCGCACGCGAAGCTGGCGTCAAAAACGGCGTGGTTCAGGATAAGCTCTGGCTGCCCGGTCTGCTCAAGCTCAAGCGGCTGGTCGATAGCGGCTTCTTTGGTCGCATTCTCTCGGTGCGCGGCGAGTTCGGCTACTGGGTGTTTGAAGGCGACTGGCAGCCCGCACAGCGGCCATCGTGGAACTACCGCAAGGAAGACGACGGCGGCATCATCGTCGATATGTTCGCGCACTGGCGCTACGTCCTCGATCATCTCTTTGGCGCTGTGCGATCGGTTTCATGCCTGGGCGCAACCCATATTCCAGAGCGCTTCGACGAGCAGGGCGCGCGCTACGGGGCAACCGCCGACGATGCGGCCTATGGCACGTTCGAGCTTGAGGGCGGCATCATCGCGCAGATCAACTCGTCCTGGGCCGTGCGCGTCTATCGGGATGAGCTGTTTAGCCTTCAGGTCGACGGCACCGAAGGCAGCGCGGTCGCCGGATTGCGCGAGTGCCGCACGCAGCACCGCGCCAATACGCCCAGGGCCGTCTGGAACCCTGACATTCCCAATCCGATCGACTTCTGGGACGACTGGCAGGAAGTACCCGACAACCAGATCTTCGATAACGCCTTCAAGGTCCAGTGGGAGCTGTTCCTGCGCCACGTTGCCTGCGACGAGCCGTTTCCCTACGATCTGCTGGAAGGTGCCAGGGGCGTGCAACTGGCCGAGCTTGGCCTGCGCTCGTGGCAGCAGCGCTGCTGGGTAGACGTCCCTGAGCTGAAGCTATAAGGTGGCATTATGTCAAGAGAACTACTGCTGCCGCGCTCCGACGGCACGCTCGCGCCCTATCGGCCCGGCCCGCCGTCCACATTTCGGCCACCGACACAGCCATTGACGAGCCGCATCGCCTACTCTGCCGCGCATGTTGTCGTCGATCCGCTCGCCAACACCGACCCGATCGGTGACAGTCAGATCGACTGGGAGACGACACTGGCCTACCGACGCTACCTGTGGTCGCTTGGGCTGGCCGTCGCCGACGCGATGGATACCGCACAGCGCGGCATGGGCCTGGGCTGGGCAACCGCCCAGGAGCTTATTCGCCGATCCGTGGCGGAGGCGCGCGCGGTGGGTGGCACGATCGCCTGCGGCGCGGGGACCGATCACCTGATGCCTGGGCCGAGCGTGCGATTGGCTGAGGTCGAGGCGGCGTATGAAGCGCAGTGCAGCTTTGTCGAGGGCGTCGGCGGTCGGATCATTCTGATGGCAAGTCGCGCGCTGGCAGCCTGCGCCCGTGGCCCTGAGGACTATGCCCAGGTGTACGGGCGGATTCTTTCACAGGTGCGGCAGCCGGTGATCCTGCACTGGCTCGGCGACATGTTCGATCCGGCGCTGGCTGGCTACTGGGGGACGCGCGATCTGGATGCGGCGATGGAGCATTGTCTTCGGATCATCGACGAGCACGCCGCCAAGATCGACGGCATCAAAATCTCGCTGCTGGATAAGGATCGCGAGATCGCTATGCGTCGGCGCTTGCCCGCGCGCGTGCGCATGTACACCGGCGACGACTTCAACTACGCCGAGCTGATTCGCGGCGACACGCAGGGCCACAGTCACGCGCTGCTTGGGATCTTCGACGCCATCGCTCCGGCAGCCTCGGCAGCGCTCCAGGCGCTCGACGGCGGCGATCTCGACAGCTACGAGGCGATTCTCGCGCCGACCGTCCCGCTTTCGCGGCATATCTTCCAGCCGCCGACCTACTACTACAAAACCGGCGTCGTCTTTCTGGCCTACCTCAACGGCCACCAGCAGCATTTTCGGATGCTGGCCGGACACGAAAGCGCGCGCTCGGTCGTCCATCTCGCCGAACTCTTTATGCTCGCCGATCGGGCGGGCATCCTCAACGATCCCGACCAGGCCACAGCGCGCATGCGGCGAGTCCTGGCGGTCGCGGGCGTTGTGTAGGAGGGACAGATGCGGCCACTTACGGATCTTTCACGCCTGAGCCTGAACCAGGCGACAACGCAGCACTGGAGCGTGCGTCAGGCGGTCGATGGCTGCGCCCGCGCAGGTATTCCCTGGATCGGCCTGTGGCGGCACAAAGTCGACGAGCTAGGCGCTACGGCCAGCGCGCGGCTTGTGCGCGATGCCGGCCTGCGTGTTTCGAGTCTCTGCCGTGGTGGATTTTTCCCGGCTGTCACGGTCGCTGAGCGGCAGGCCCGCATCGACGATAACCGTCGTGCGATCGACGAGGCGGCTGAGCTTGGCACCGACGTGCTGGTGCTGGTCTGCGGCCCCGCACCCGATCGGAATATTCAGGCCGCGCGCGAGATGGTGCGGGATGGCATCGCGGCGCTGGTGCCGTACGCGCGCGAGCACGGCGTCAGGCTGGCGATCGAGCCGCTGCACCCGATGTTTGCCGCCGATCGCTCGGTGATTGTGACGCTTGCCCAGGCGCTCGATATTGCCGAGCAGTTCGATGCGCAGCAGGTGGGCGTGGCGATCGATGTCTACCATGTGTGGTGGGACCCGGAAATCTATCCACAGATCCGCCGCGCGACAGGCCGGATTCTGGGCTTTCACGTCAACGATTGGCTGGTCCCGACGCCGGATCTGCTGATGGGGCGCGGCATGATGGGCGATGGCGTGATCGAGCTCCGTCGCTTGCGAGCCGCCGTCGATGTCACCGGATACACGGGACCGATCGAGGTAGAGATTTTCAACCAGGCGATCTGGGATACCGCAGGCGATGCCGTCCTGTCGCAGATGTGCGAGCGCTACCTGGCGCACGTGTAGGATTCCGATCATCATACTGAGCGGCACGCATTACCGTGCCGCTCAGTGCTTTCTTTGTGCCGGGACAGACATACCTGAGGCCATGTCCCACGCTGAGGCCGATCGCAGCGCAGCCAGTCGCGCTACCGAGACTTCAGGATCGCGGTCGCGTCCGCGCGGAACTGAGCCGCCGCCTCGGCGGGTGTGATCTCACCGTAGAGCAGCCGATCGATGATCGGGTTATAGACATCGGTGAGAACCTTCGAGTGGCCCGCCGGATCAGGCGCGTTAATCGGAGCCGCGACCTTCTCGGCTTCGCTGATATACGCGAACACCTTCTGCTGCATGGCTGGCAGCTCCGGCTGGAGCGCCTGGCGAATCTCCGGCGAGATCGGCACGCCGCGCTCGGCTCCAAGCGCTTTGTTGGCCTCAACGTTGTTGGTGAAGTAGTCGATGAACATCGCGGCCTCTTTGGGATGCTGCGACTTCGAGGAGATCGAGAAGAACATCGATGGCTTCAAATACACGCCCTGTCCGCCATTCTCGGCTTGCGGCGGCAGTGTGAGCTCAAGCGCGCGATCACCGCTCGCCGCAGAGATCGCGGCAGGCATGTTGCTCCACACGAAGATCATCGCCGACTTCTCCGTTACGATCAGCGAGTCTTCGATCCCAACGGTTCCCCGACCGGCATCGAACTCACGTGTCGGCGTCGCGCCCGACTTTTGCATGTCCACGAGCATCTGGAAGAATTGGACGGCAAGCTGATCGTCGTCATAGCCCAGCGCCGTGCCGTCTTCGTTGTACATCCACGCGCCGTGATCTTTCAGCCAGAGCTTGAAGAACTCAGCATTGTAGAAGTTTTCAATGCCGTAGATGTTCAGTTTTTCGTGGAGCTGGCTCGCGGTCTGCTGAAGATCCGACCATGTCCAGTCTGCGCCAGGCGTTGCCACGCCCGCCCGCTCGAACAGCGCCGGATCATACAGGACGCCGAGCGCGTTCGTTCCGAGGTTGACGCCGTAGAGCTTTCCGTCGATCTTGCCGCCTGCAAGCTGCTCGTCCGCGACATTGCCAAGGCTGATCGTACCGCTCGCTACGAAATCGTCAAGCGGCAGGAGCTGGTCGCGCGAAACCCACTCGGCGATCTTGGCATAATCTTGCTGAATAATGTCCGGAATGTTGCCGCCAGCAGCCTGAGTCGTCAGCCTGGTCCAGTGATCATCGAAGGTGCTGTACTCAGGCGTGATCTTAATGTTCGGATGCTCTTTCTGGAACATCTCGATCACTTTGAGCGTGCGGTCGTGCCGGTTCTGCGAGCCCCACCATGCGATGCGTAGCTCGACCTGCTCGCCGCCCGCCGCAGGCGCAGCCGCCGTGCTGGCAGCAGGTGAGGCGCTGGCCTCGCTACTGGCTGCCGGGCTGCCGCTCGCCGCCGTGCTGCCCGTTGTGTTAGCCGCTCCTGAATCATCGGACGCGCCGCACGCGACCACGAGCAGGCTCAAGATGACCAGTAGGGGTAAGAGAATCCTTCGTGTGTACATATCGGTTCCTTTGATTCGTTCTTACTATCAGCAATTATATAGCTCATATATTATATATAATATATCCCACCTGTCAAGCATCATCCTGTTTCCACATATCGAGACGATTGACCGGAGAGCACTTATGATATATGATATATAATAAACGATCAAATACTAGAACAATCGAGGACTACTATGTCAGCACAACTCGTGCCCGAGCCGCGCTATAGAACCAAGCAAGCCTTCGTCTACCAATCCCTGCGCGATGCCATCATGCGCGGCGACCTGCCGCCGGGCGCGCGCCTGCGCATCGAAGCGATCGCGCAGCGTCTCGGCGTCAGCCCGATCCCTGTCCGCGAGGCGCTCCACATGCTCCAATCCGAGCGCCTCGTCGAGAATACCCCCCACGTCGGCGCTACCGTCGCCCCGATCTCCAAAGCCTCGATTATCGAGATCTTTACCGTCATGGAGGGCCTGGAGCTGGTCGCCACCCGCACCGCCGCCCAGCGCCTCACCCCCGCCGATCGCCACCACCTGCACGAGCTGCTGGCGGCGATGGATCAGGCGGTGGAGTCAGCGGCGTACCATCAATGGGCCGATCTGAACACCGCGTTTCACCTGGCGATCGTGCGCATGACGGACATGCCGATGCTTCAGGAGATGACCGCGCGCGTGTTGAACCAGTGGGACCGCGTGCGGCGCTACTACCTGAAGGATGTGCTGGTGTTTCGGCTGGCGCAGGCGCAGCAGGAGCACCACGCGATCGTGCAGGCGATGCTCGATCGGGACGAGGAGCGGCTGGCCCAGGTGGTGCGGGCGCACAGCCAGGGCGCGCTGGCGGCCTATACCGAATATCTGGCACATACGTGTGAGCCAGTGTAGCTGCTTGTCGGTTGCGTGAGAACAAACGGTAGATGGAGGCTGAGACATCGTGGAGCAGAACCAACAGGCAGGCCGGTTTCCCTTGCCACACATGGCCTATGGCGGCGATTACAACCCGGAGCAGTGGCCGGAAGCGATCTGGGCGGAAGATGTGCGCCTGATGGGCGAGGCTAGCGTCAACCTTGTCTCACTCGGCATCTTTGCCTGGGCCAGGCTAGAGCCACAGCCCGGCCAGTACGACTTCGACTGGCTCGATCGGATCATGGATCTGCTTCACGCCAGCGGCATCGCGGTCGATCTCGCCACCGCCACGGCCTCGCCACCGCCCTGGCTCGCCAGGCTGTATCCCGAAAGCCTACCCGTGACGGCAGAGGGCGTGCGGCTGTGGCCGGGCAGCCGTCAGCACTACTGCCCCAGCAGCCGAGCGTATCGTGATGCCGCGCAGGCGTTGGTCAGGCGCATCGCCGAGCGCTACCGCGACCACCCGGCACTCGCGCTCTGGCATGTCGGGAATGAGTACGGCTGCCATGTCGCCGCCTGCTACTGCGACGAGTCGGCTCAGGCGTTTCGTGACTGGCTCCAGCGCCGCTACGAGACGCTGGAGGCGCTCAACGAGGCCTGGGGCACGGCCTTCTGGAGCCAGCAGTACGCAGCGTGGGACGAGATCAACCCGCCGCGCAGCGCGCCGACGTTCATAAACCCGACTCAGCAGCTCGACTGGCAGCGCTTCTCGTCGGACGCCCTGCTCGAATGCTTCGAGCTTGAGCGGGCGATCCTCAAAGAAATCACGCCGGATGTCCCGATCACAACGAATTTCATGCGTCTCTTCAAGCCGCTGGACTATTGGACGTGGGCAGCCCGCGAAGATCTCGTTTCCCTGGATCAGTACCAAGATCCGGCTGATCCGCTGACGCATATCGACGCGGCGCTGAACTTCGATCTTGTCCGCTCGCTGGGCCAGGGCAGGCCGTGGCTGCTGATGGAGCAGGCGACCAGCCAGGTCAACTGGCGGTCGCAAAATCCGGTCAAGCAGCCCGGCCAGATGCGGCTCTGGAGCCACCAGGCGATCGCGCGCGGCTCCAATGGCGTGATGTTCTTTCAGTGGCGGGCATCCAAGGCCGGGGCGGAGAAGTTTCACAGCGGGATGGTGCCGCATGTCGGCACCGCGTCGCGCACCTGGCGCGAGGTCGTGGCGCTGGGCCAGGAGCTTCAGCGGCTCGGTGGCGTGATCACCACCCGTGTCAGCGCCGAGGTCGCGATCGTATTCGACTGGGAGAGCTGGTGGGCACTTGAGCTGGACGCCAGGCCCTCGTCCGATCTGCGGCTGATCGAGCAGGTGCGCAGCTTCTACGATCCGCTCTTTCAGCGCAACATCACCGTCGACTTCGTCCGGCCCGATGCCGATCTGCGCGGATACCGCCTGGTGCTCGTCCCGAATCTGTATCTTGTGTCCGACGAGGCTGCCCGGCAGCTTGAGCAGTATGTCGCCGATGGCGGCACGCTGATGATGTCGTTTTTCAGCGGCATCGTGGACGAGCGCGACCATGTGCGGCTCGGCGGCTATCCGGCTCCGTTCCGCGCCCTGCTGGGCCTGCGCGTCGAAGAGTTCGTGCCCTACGCACCGGGCCAGGCCAACACGATCACCGCCGATGACGGAGCCTGCTACCCGTGCGACCTATGGAGCGATCTGATCGACCTGGAAGGAGCGACGGCCATCGCGCGCTACGCCGACGCATTCTACGCCGGACGACCGGCGGCGACGCGACATCGTTTTGGCCGAGGCACCGCCTACTACGTCGGCACCCGTCCCGACACGAGCGGCATCGCCTGGCTGCTCGATCGCGCCTGCGAGGATGCCGGGGTACGGGCGGCATACGCTGTGCCGGAGGGCGTCGAGGTTGTGCGGCGACAGGGGGAGCAGACAGCGCTGCTGTATATGCTCAACCATCGTAACCAGCCGGTTGAGATTGCGCTGCACGAGGACGCTACCGACCTGCTGACGGGGCAGCATATCGCCGGAACCTTTACGTTACCGGCGCTTGGCGTTGCCGTGCTGATCAGCGATCATCGTTCAGGCTAAATTCAAAGTTCAAAGTTTCGAGTTCAGAATTCCATGCCCTCATCCCAGCCCCTACGCACGCCGGGGTACCATGCCGGGCGCCATGCCCAAAGGGCACCGCATGGCGCCCGGTCTGGCACCCGCGTTGCCCTGGCACAGGAGCAAGAGAGCTGCTGATGCGTGGGATGTGCGGTCCTCAATGCGGGTTACAGCACCGCGATCAAGAGCAGATCGTTGACGTTGGTGAGCGTTGGGCCTGGGAGCAGCAGATCGTCGAGCGCCGCAAAGAAGTGGTAAGCGTCGTTCTCGCGGAGCGCCAGCGCCGGGTCGAGATGCTGCGCCTGGGCGCGCGCCCAGGTATCGCCCGTAACCACAGCGCCAGCCGCATCGGTCGGGCCATCGCCGCCATCTGTGGCAAGCGCGATCACCAGCGTATCGCGCAATCCCGCCAGCGCGCCGACCGCACCCAACGCGACCTCCTGATTACGACCGCCGAGGCCACCGCCGCGCAGCGTCACCGTCGTTTCACCGCCGACGATGATCAGCGCCGGTCGTTCGAGCGGCGTGCCACGGAGCGCCACTTCCCGCGCCAGCGCAGCGGCAACCTTCCCGACCTCGCGCGCCTCGCCTTCGAGATAGGTCGTGAGCACGAGGCTGTGGAAGCCACGCGCCCTGGCTGCCGCCGCCGCTGTGTCGGCTGCGGTTGCATTGGAGGCGATCACCTGATTATAGACTCGTTGCCAGAGCGCGGCGTCGGCCTTGGGAGTCTCAGCGCGCACGCCAGCAGCGCCCGCCTGGAGGTGCGCGGCAACAGCGGGTGGGAGCGTCTGCTCCAGGCCGTATCGCTCGACGATCGCCCAGGCATCGGCGTAGGTCGTGGGGTCGGGCACGGTCGGGCCGGACGCGATCACATCGAGCGGCGAGCCGACCACATCCGAGACGATCAGGGCTGCGACCTGCGCCGGAGCGGCACGCAGCGCAAGCTGACCTCCGGCAACCTGCGAGCAATGTTTGCGCAGCGTGTTGATCTCACCGATCGACGCGCCACAGCGCAGCAGCGCGCCGGTCAAGCCCTGCATGTCGGCGAGTGACACGCCAACAGCTGGCAGCGTCATCAAGGCCGATGCTCCACCGGAGAGCAAAACCAGCACGAGATCGTGCTCGCGGACGCCTTCAAACAGCCGCAGCATGCGCTGCGTCGTGTCCACGCCGCGCTGATCGGGCACAGGATGGCTTGCCTCCCACAGCGCGATCGGGCCGATCTGGCTGCCGGATGCGCCGAGATGGCCTTCTTTGACCACCATCAGCCCTGCCGCGATCCGATCGCCCAGCACCGCGTAGGCTGCCTCGGCCATCGGCGCGCCCGCCTTCCCGCCGCCCACGACGACCACCCGTGCATCCGCGCTGAGCGCGTAGCGCCGCTCGCCGACCACAACCGTGGAGCCTTCCCGCCACAAAGAGCGCCGCACGGATGCAGCCGGATCAACCGCCGCGAGCGCCTGGGCCATGATCTCAGCTAGCGCGCGGCCCTGCGGATGGTCGCGCAGTGAGGCCGTCAGCAGCCGATCCGCATCCATCGCGGCCACCTACCGCGCTTCCTGGGGCAGCCAGCTTGCGTAGGCCGGATGATCGCGGCCAATCGGCAGATCAACCGGCTGCTCGGTCCGGCTGGAGTGATACATCGCGCTGATCAGCTCAAGCGCCGCGCGCGCATCGGCCAATGTCACCGGCACCTCCGCTCCGGCTTCGAGCGCCTGATGAAAGCGATAGAACTGCCCGGTAAAGCGCTCCGGCAGCGGCACGAAGCGGCGCAGCGCCTCCGCGATCTGCTCTTCCAGCTCCGGCGTATCGCCGGTAAAGGTCCACGGCTCGAATGAGTTGTGGTAGGGCCGCGTATTGCTCTCGGCGGTCAAATTCTGGAAGCAAAAGCGATGCCGGGTGATCTCAGGCACCGATCCGACCGTCACCGTCAGCGAGGCCAGCGATCCATCGGCCATCTCAAGCGAAACCGAGGCGCAATCTTCGACCTCGATCGCGTGGATGCGTGTGGCCGTCCGCGCAAACACATTCTTGATCGGGCCGAGAATATAGCAGAGCATGTCGTGCGAGTGGATCGCGTGGCTGAGCAGCGTGCCGCCCAGCTCCGTCCGCCACTTGCCGCGCCAGGGCACGGCGTAGTACGCGGCGCGTCTGCGCCAGGCCGTCTCGACGGTCGAGACATAGGCCGTTCCGGTCAAGCCCTGCTCGACCAGAAATTTCAGCTTTTGCAGGCCGTGCCCAAAGCGATACTGAAAAATAGGCATCACCCGCTTCCCCGACGCCGCCTCGATCCGCTGAAGCTCGTCTACGGCCTTGACCGAGCCGACGAGCGGCTTCTCGCAGACCGCGTGCTTACCGGCCTCAAGCACCTGCTGGATCTGCTCGAAATGCAGATGCGGCGGCGTGCAGATCGAGATCACGTCAAGATCATCCATCCGGCACAGCTCGGCCAGATCGGTGGTGACGCGCGGAATTTCCATCGACGTTGCCAGCGCCCGCGCCTTCGCCGCGTCGATGTCGCAGATCGCCAGCACCTCGAATTGATCGGACAGCTCTTGGAATGCGCTAATATGCTGGCTGCCGACGCCGCCGCCGACGACGGCCACGTTTAATCGTTGGCTCATGATGTGAGATACCCCAAGCGCGCGGCCTGTGCCTGCGCACGAAGCACGAGTTCCGCCGCCAGAAAACAGTGCTCCTGCGTCATCGCGGCTTCGGTGCGGTTGATAATATCGCCGACGAGCTGCGCGCCATACGGCAGCGTAACCTGGCTACAGTCGATGTAGCGCGTCGCCTGCTGATCGACGAGAAACAGATGATTCGCGCCGGGTCGTCCGGCGATGTCGATGTTTTTACGGACCTCGATATAGCCGTCCGTGCCCAGGATCGTCAGCCGGGTATCGCCCCAGGCGTCGAGGCCGCCGGGCGTGAACCAGTCGACGCGAATATAGCCCGTGCCCTGGTCGCCGCGAACCGTGAGATCGCCGAAATCTTCCAGCTCAGGATACTCTGGGTGCTGGTAGTTGGCAACCTGCGCCGCGACGATCTCGACGCTGGTCGAGCCCGTGAAAAACAAAAACTGATCGGCCTGGTGCGAGGCAATATCGGTGAGAATCCCGCCGTACTCCGCCCGACGAAAGAACCAGTCGGGGCGGCTTGACAGGTTCGCCCGGTGCGGCCCCAGCCCGATCGTCTGGATCACCCGCCCGATCGCGCCCGATTTGACCAGCGTGCCCGCCTGCACGGTCGCAGGATTTTCAAAGCGCTCGCTATAGCAGATCGAGTAGATCCGCTGCGTCTCGGCCTGGACCCGCCGCGCCTCTGCCAGTTGCTCCAGCGTCGTGAAGCCCGGCTTATCGCTCATATAGTCTTTGCCGTGCTGCATCGCTGCGATTCCGATGCGTGCGCGCTGGGCCGGAATAGCCGCGCTGACGATCAGGTGGATCGTTGGATCTTCGAGGATCTCTGCTTCGCTGCGGACGATACGTGCCTGCGGGTACGTCTTGGTGAAGCTGGCGAGCAGATCCGGCTCAGGCGCGAAGACCGCGACCAGCTCCGCGCCGACACGCAGCAGCAGATCGACCTGACCGTAGATGTGGTTGTGATTGATGCCGATGACCCCAAAGCGAACTGGAAACGACTTGATCGCTGTCATACACTAGCCCTCCAAGCCCGCTGCTCCACGAGCGCAAAAGCGCTCAGGCATAGTTGAAGCTAGCTGGTATGTCGTTCTATGCCATATCCAGCGGTAATGCATATATTATATATAATATAAACACTTGTCAAGTATCATGCTCGTATTTTCTCGTCTTGCGCTGAAAGCGGAACGAGCGATTGAACCGAGCAGACGAATCATATATAACATATAATGGATTACCAAAGAATATGTTGAGGCTGATATGCAAGCAGAGCGATCCACAGAGCAGCGACATCGAACCAAGCAAGCCTTCGTCTACCAATCCCTGCGCGATGCCATCATGCGTGGCGACCTGCCGCCGGGCGCGCGCCTGCGCATCGAAGCGATCGCGCAGCGTCTCGGCGTCAGCCCGATCCCCGTCCGCGAGGCGCTCCACATGCTCCAATCCGAGCGCCTCGTCGAGAATACCCCCCATGTCGGCGCTACCGTCGCCCCGATCTCCAAAGCCTCGATTATCGAGATCTTTACCGTCATGGAGGGCCTGGAGCTGGTCGCCACCCGCACCGCCGCCCAGCGCCTCACCCCCGCCGATCGCCACCACCTGCA